>JAGNWH010000108.1:0-6998 GCA_017986055.1 Limnohabitans sp.
GCCCAGTCCGGCAGCGGTGCCGACTTGTGCAGCACGTCCTGGTGCAACCAGGTCGCGCTCTTGCGGGCACGTTCGGCCACGGTTTCCAATGGCAGTTGCTGGTAGTCGTCGTTGAAGACCTCGAAGCTGTAGTCGCCCCGGTAACCAATGCGGTCGAGTCGCAGCACCAGATCGGCCAGTTGTTCGCTGTGCACGCCCTCACCCGGAAACACACGGAAAGTGCGGGCCGTGGTCATGCGCTCTTCAAAGGTCGGTGTTTCTTGCCACATGAAGTCCGACAGCTGCACCAAAAATATTTTGGACGGGTCCAGTTCCTCGATCGCATCCAACGGCGTCTTGGCTGCAAAGATGTGGAAGGAGTCGAGACCAATGCCCAGATTGGGGCAGTCGGCGCGGCAAACCACATCCCAGCTGGTGGGGAATTCGTTGACCGTGCGGCCCCACGACAACGCCTCATAAGCCACCTTGATGCCCAGTGGCACTGCCAGCATGGCCAGCTTTTTCAGATCGGCGGCGATCAGATCCAGGTCTTGTGTGGCATGGCGCGAGGTGGACGAGCAAGCCAGCAAGACCTTGCTGCCTGTGGCCGCGCACATCTCCAGCATCGACTTGGCGATGTCCAGCTTGTAGCTGTGCAGATGGCCCGAAAGCCCTTCAAAGTCGCGCAGCACCTGAAAGCCTGTGGGCCGCATGCCGCTGGCGTGCACAGCGGCCACAGCGGCCTTGACGCCGCCAGGGTGCGTGACCAGATCACGGGCCATCAACATCACCTGAGAAAAGCCTGCGCCCTTCATGGCGGCCAGCTTGGCCTCCAGGGTGCCGGCCATGGTGATGGTGTCCATGCCGTAGCCGTCGAGCAAGTTCATAACAGCTCCTGGCTTATTTGTGGACGAGTTCAAACGCAACAGAACCCAGCGTGTTGCGCGTCAAGGCCCCGCGGTCTTCGGGGTGCAGCTGGGTCGATTCAACGAACTCGACGCCACGCGCCTTGAGCGCGGCCACAGCCTCTGCCACGTTCGGCACACCAAAGCCAATGCGCTGCAGGCACTCGGGGCTGTCGTCGCCATCCATCCAGATGTCGGGCTCCACCAATTGCCACAAGAAGGTGCCGCAAGGGCTTTTCATCAACTTGCCCTTGGGCAAGATGCCAAAGCGCTCTTCGTCAGGGATGCTGCTGAAATCGAACATGTGTTCGTAATAGGTTTGCCAGTCGGCGCTGCGGGCCGCACCGATGTATTGCACGACGCCAAAATAGCCCATGCCCGCCAGTGCAGGCGGGTTGGGGTCAACGGTCGGAATCGGCTTGAAGTCGATGTCGTAGATCGAGAATTCTTGCCAGCGGTCGACAAAGTAAAAGCGGCTGCCGCCCGGACCATGGATCGCGGGGATGTGCAGCTCCATGGCCTGCGCGTGACTGCCCACGCTCCAAGCCCCCAGATCCATGCAACGGTTGTGCGCTTTCAGTGCGTCTTGCACGCGAAAAGCCACGGCAGAAATAACCGGCTGGCCATCGACAGTGCCGCTCACGCGAGCGTCGTCGGGGTTGGCATTGACCACCAGGTTCATGTCGCCTTGACGGTACAAGGTCACCTCACGCGAGCGGTGGCGAGCCACAGGGCGAAAACCCATGTTTTCGAGCACCTGGCCCAGCGCTTGCGGGCGGCTGGTGGCGTATTCGATGAACTCAATGCCCGACAGCCCCAAGCGGTTGGGCATTTCAGGGACGGCTTCGCGGTCAACTTTGTTCAGGCTCATCTGTGCACTCCATCTGGGGAATTCAAACGCAAGGGGTTCAGTAGCTCAGCTTGGCACCACGGCGCAGCACTTCTGCGGTGGTGGTCGGCAAACCAAAATATTCCAGATACGCTGGAATTTGTTCATACAACATGTCGGTGCCCACCTGCGTACGGCAGCCACGGGCTTGCGCAGCGGCCAAAAATGCGGTGGTCTCAGCCTTCATCACGACTTCCCCCACAAAGGTGTCGGGTGACAGGCGCGACACGTCCATGGGCAGCGGGTCGCCTTCGTTCATGCCCATGGGCGTGGCGTTCACCACCAGATCGTGATCGACCGGGTCATTTGAGCCGGTGCGCACATCGATATGAGGGTAATTGGCTTTCAGGCGTTGCGCCAAGGCCTCGCAGCCAGCGGTGTTCACATCGAACAAGCTGATGGCGGCAATGCCCGCGCCCGCCAGAGAGGCCGCAATAGCGCAACCCACACCGCCGGTGCCCACCACCAGCACGCGTTTGCCGGTCAGCTCAAAACCTTTGCGCTGCACGCCGCGCACAAAACCAGCGCCATCAAACATGTCACCCACCAAGCGGCCATCGGGCAAACGCTTGACCGCATTGCAAGCACCCGCCACACGCACGGTGGCGGTCACTTCGTCGAGCAAACCCACGGTGGTGACTTTGTGCGGCATGGTGATCAGGGCGCCCCGGATGTTCTCGAGCGTGAAAACCGCTTCGAGGAACGTCGGGTAGTTCTCGGGCTTGCAGCCCATAGGCACCACCACCGCATTGATACCCGCTTCTTCGAAGTACGGGTTGTAGATCATCGGCGACTTGAAGGTGTGCGTGGGGTAGCCGATGTGGGCGATGATTTCTGTGTTGCCGTTGATCATGGGGTAAAAATTTCGGTCATTCAGACTGGGGCAGCGCGGGACATTTGCCAGCCCCGGCCTGTCACATCAAGCGGCTTGGGCGGCAGACACGCCTGCACGCAAAGCCAGCAAATAACTGTCAGCGCCAAAGCCACAGATCTGGCCTTTGACGATCTCGGCGAACACCGATTTGTGTCGGAATTCTTCGCGCGCATGGATGTTGGACATGTGCAACTCCACCACGGGGCAGGTCAGCACAGCCAGCGCATCGCGAATCGCATAGCTGTAGTGCGTCCAGGCACCGGCGTTGATCAGCACGGCATCGACCTGGTCGAAATAAGCCTGGTGAATGCGCTCGCACATGTCACCTTCATGGTTGGTCTGATAGCACTCGACTTGGGCACCGAGTTCATTGCCCAGCATTTGCAAATTGGCGTTGATCTCATCCAAGGTGATGGTGCCGTATTGCTTGGGATCGCGTTTGCCGAACATGTTGTGGTTCACGCCGTGCAGCATCAAGACTTTCATGACAAATCCTTTAAATAGACAAACAAGGCTTCGCCGCACACGCGGCGAAGCCTTCAACCGCGCAATTACTTGCCCGACTTCTTGGCGGGTGCAGCAGCAGCCGAACGCACCTTGTCGATTTCAGCTTGCAGTTCCTTGACCAGATCCTGACCCACGGTCACGCCGTACTTGGCGGTCACAGGACGCATCTTGTCGCGCAGCTTGGCCATTTCGGCTTCTGGCAACTGCGACACTTGCATGCCGTTTTTCTTGAGGTTGTCCAGAATGCTGGCTTCGAGGGCGCGTGCTTTCTCACGCTGGAACTTGGCCGACTCGGTCACCGCGTCACCCACAATTTTTTTCTCGGCAGCCGACAGCTTTTCCCAGAATTTCTTGCTGATGATGACCGACTGTGGGTTGTACTGGTGACCGGTCAGGGCCAGGTGCTTTTGCACTTCGTACAACTTGGCACCGTTGATGGTGGCGACAGGGTTTTCCTGGCCGTCAACCGCTTTTTGTTCCAAAGCGGCATAGACCTCAGGCCATGGCAGTGGTGTGGGGTTGGCACCCAAGGCTTTGACCCAGTCCACGTTGATCGGGTTGGGGATCACGCGCAGCTTCAGGCCTTCCAGGTCTTCCACCTTGTTGATGGCGCGCTTGCTGTTGGTGATGTTGCGGAAACCCAGCTCATAAAAACCCAGGCCGATGATGCCCTTGTCTTCCAGCTTGGCGTGCAGCTTCTTGCCGAATGCACCGTCCACAGCGGCGTCAGCTTCTTTGCCGGAGCCGAACATGAAGGGGAAATCAAAAATGGCGAATTCCTTGACCTGCGAAGCAAAGATGCCCGAGTTCATCGAAGCCATCTCCAGTGTGCCGCCCTGAATGGCCGACACGTTGGCCTGGTCACTGCCCAATGCGCCGCCGGGGAACACGTTGACCTTGATCTTGCCGCCGGAGTTTTTCTCGACGATTTCCTTGAACTTTTCCATGCCCAGCACGATGGGGTGACCGGCTGTGTTCTGGTTGGCGAACTTGATGGTTTTGTCTTGCGCCGATGCCACGCCAACAGCCGCCAAAGCGACGGTCGCGATCAGGGATTTGATAAATACACGTTTCATGAGAGGTCTCCAGAAAATAAAGTGAATCGGACGTACGCCACCATCAAAAGGCTTGTCGTCTGGCGTACCCGGTCAGACAACAAGGCCAGGAATCAATAGAACCAGCGAGCTGGCACCATCACCAAAGCGGGGAAAGCCACCATCGCAAACATGATGGTGAACTGGGCGATCATGAACGGGATCACGCCCTTGGTCACTTCGTCCATGCTGATTTTGCCCACACCCGCCACCGCATTGAGCACCGTGCCCACAGGCGGTGTGATCAAGCCGATCGCATTGTTGATGATGAACAACACACCGAAATACACCGGGTCAATGCCCGCAGCCTTGACCACGGGCATCAGCACGGGTGTCAAAAGCAAGATGGTGGGTGTCATGTCCAGTGCCGTGCCCACCACCATGGTGATGACCATGATCGTCAACATGAGCAGACGGGGGCTGTCGAGCAGCGGTTGCAGCAAAGAGATCAACTCGGCAGGCAAGTTGGCCACCGTGATCAACCAGGCAGAGACCATGGCCGCTGCAACCAAAAACATGACGATGGCGCTGGTTTTGGCCGAGGCCACAAACAAGGGGTACAGGTCTTTGAGGCTCAATTCACGGTAAATGAAGGTCGAGATCAACAAGGCATACACGGCGGCCACCACAGCCGCCTCGGTCGGGGTGAACACACCAAACTTCAGGCCGAACACCACGATCAGCGGCAACACGAGGGCCCAAGTGGCCTCGCGCATGGCCACCATGATCTCGCCCATGGATTTGCGCGGAGGGACTTGCACCACTTCGCGGCGCGCCAGCCACCACCAGGTCATCCAAAGCGATGCGCCCAACATGATGCCCGGAAAGATACCGGCCATGAAGAGCTTCGAGATGGACACGTTGCCCGCCACGCCAAAAATCACAAAGCCAATGCTGGGCGGAATGACCGGGGCGATGATGCCGGCCGATGCAATCAGTCCAGCCGATCGGCCTTTGTCGTGGCCTGCGGCCACCATCATGGGCAACAACAACGAGGCCAGCGCAGCCGCATCGGCCACAGCCGAGCCCGACAAGGCAGCCATGATCACAGCCGCCATGATGGTCACATAACCCAGACCGCCTTTGATGTGGCCGACACAAGCCATCGCAAAGTTCACAATGCGGCGCGACAGACCGCCCGCGTTCATGATTTCACCCGCCAGCATGAAAAACGGCACCGCCAACAAAGGAAAGCTGTTGGCGCCTTCGAGCAGGTTTTGCGCGAGGATCTGGGCATCGAACATGTCCATGTGCCACATCAAGGCCACACCGCAGATCAGCAAAGAAAATGCGATCGGGATGCCAATGGCCATCGCACCGATCAATGAAAAAACAAAAATAGCAATCGTCATCTCAGTCTCCAGTCACTCAGGCTTTGTCAGCGCCGCCGTGGGGCGACTCTTCTGATTCCTGGATCATGACCAGGTCTTCTTCACGCATTTGCCCCGTCAGCAAACGCAGCAATTCAGTCAGCAATATCAAGCCGCCCAACACCGCAAACACCACACCGGGGGCATAAATCCAGGCCATGGACACCTCCATCACCGCACTGGTGCTGTCCAGGTTGATCATGGCTTGCTGGTAGGCACCGCTGAACAACAACCAGCAAATGAACAACATAAGCACGTAAGACAAACCCAGGCAAAACTTCTTGCCCGCAGGCCCCAACTTGCTCACCAACATGTCGGTGCCCAAGTGACCATGCTCGCGCAGGGCCACGATCGCGCCCATGAAGGTCATCCAGACAAACAACCAACGCGACAACTCTTCGGACAAGGTGATGCCCGAGTTGAAGCCGTAGCGCATGACCACGTTGCCAAACACCAGGACCACCATCACGGCCAGACAGACCGCAATCACGGCGTTCAGGGCTTTGCAAAACCCGTCAATGAATTTTTGAACCACCACACATCTCCTGAAAAGGGCTACCGATAATGTACGAACTGGTTAGTTTTTTGAGATAAGGGGTTTCCCTAACTCGCGAATTGAACAACTCGCTATCAGTTATGCCGAAACGGAATGGCCAACAAATCGCAAAATCAACTCCACCACATGCTCACGCTTGAGGGTTTGGGCTTTGTCTTGGCTCGCTCGGTCCTGAAAAATCACACCAAAGGTGTGCCGGTTGGACACATTAAAAAACGTGAACGCCGAAATGGCCGAATGAATGTCCACCGGATCGAGGCCAGGCCTGAACACCCCCTGCGCCACCCCGCGCTCGTAAACCGCGCGCACTGACTGAATGGCGTTGCTGTTGAGGGCCTGGATGCTCTTACTCTGGCGCAAATAGTCGCCGCGCTGGATGTTCTCGTTCATCACCAGCCGAATGAAATCTTCGTTGTCCCGGTGATGGTCATAGGTGAACTCGACCAACTTGCGCAAGGCGGCCAGGGGCAACAAGTCGTCAAGATGCAAATCAGCCTCAATGGCTCGCATGCGCCGATAGGCTTCTTCGAGCACGGCAAGGTACAGACCGTCCTTGCTGCCGAAGTAGTAATAAATCATGCGCTTGCTGGTGCGCGTGGCCGCTGCGATCTCGTCGATGCGCGCGCCAGTCAGACCCTTGTCGGCAAACTCGTGCGTGGCGACCGTGAGGATCTCCGCCATGGTGCGCGCCGGGTCGTTGGTGCGCCCGGTCTCTCTGGGCACCTCGGGCTCGGTTGCTTTGGATTTTTTAAAATGTACCAACTGGTTCATTGGACAAGTATAGGTGGCCTGCAGGCCCCGGATCATCAGGGCTTGCCCTGATG
>JAGNWH010000109.1:0-5171 GCA_017986055.1 Limnohabitans sp.
CGCAAGATGCGACCCGCCCATTCGTTTTGTTCTTGCCGCGACAAAGCATGGCCCAGCACGGGCTCAAAGCTTTGGCGGTCGGTGTTGTAAGGGTAGGTGGGCTTGATCACGCAGCTTTGGATGCGTGGCAACACGTCTTGCAGCGCAGCCGCTTCGCCACACCACCAGCTCGGGATGGCGGGCAGCTGCAGGGCTTGCCCCAGCAGATCTCGCGCCAATGCCGGCATGAAACCCAGCAAGGCGTTCGATTCGAGAAAGCCCGAGCCCGGTGTGTTGGCCACCAGCACATGGCCGCTGCGCACCGCTTGCAACAAGCCGGGCACGCCCAGCGTGGAGTCGGCACGCATTTCCAGCGGGTCGAGCCAATCGTCGTCCACGCGTTTGAGCAAGCCGTGCACGGGCTGCAGGCCTTGCAGCGTTTTGAGGTACAGCTTCTCGTCACGCACGGTCAGGTCGTTGCCTTGCACCAAGCTCAGGCCCAAATAACGGGCCAGATAGGCGTGCTCAAAATAGGTTTCGTTGTAAGGGCCGGGCGTGAGCAGCGCGATGTGCGCACCAGCGCCTGCCGGGCTGCGGGCCTTGATGCCGTCGATCAAGGTGCGGTAGGTCTCGGCCAGACGCTGGACCGGAAAGGCCTCGAAGGCCTGCGGGAACTGGCGCGACACAATTTGCCGGTTTTCCAGCAAATAGCCCAGACCCGAGGGCGCCTGCGTGCGCTGCGACAACAACCACCAGCAGCCGTCAGGGCCGCGCGCCAAATCGAAGGCCGCCAAAGACAAATAGCGGCCTCCCACGGGCGGCACGCCATGCATGGCGGGCAAATAAGCGGGGTGGCCTTGCACCAGCGCAGCGGGCAATTGCCCATTGAGCACCAATTGCTGAGGCCCGTAGGCATCGGCCATGATGCGTTCGAGCAGCTGCATGCGCTGCATCACACCCGCCTCGATTTGTTGCCAGTCGGCGTGTCCCAGCATGAGCGGAAACAGGTCGAGCGACCAAGGCCGCTGCGGTTGGTCAGAGGCGGCATACACGTTGTAGGTGATGCCGTTGTCGCGCACTTGGCGCTGCAGGTTGGCCATGCGGGTGTTCAGCTCGGCTGTGCCCGGTGTGGCGGCTGTGTTTTGCTGCTCAATGAAGGTGAGCCATGCGGCGCTGAGCGTGGCGGGTTTTTCGGTGCGCGTGCTGGCGTTCGCCGCCGATGTCGTGCCCTGACCTGAAACCGCCCCGCGCAGTTCGTCCCAATGCCCGTCAGGCGCACGCTCTTGCTGAAGCGCCGCCCATTTCATGGCGTGCGCTTGCGTTGTGCTGTCAGCTTGGGACGATGGCTCATTCATCCGGTCAATTGTCGCTGATCACACCCGCCTCAAATCCAGCGTGTACGGGAACTCGGGGCTGGCGTGCAGTGTGGCGTTGGGGCCGAGTGCAGCCAGTTGTTTCATCGCGCCGGGGGTGTGCCCCATGCGGAAGAAGCGGGCCATGCGGCGGCTTTCGGCCTCGTAGGCGTTGACCGGGAAGCCCTCGTAGCTGCGGCCGCCAGGGTGAACCACATGGTATTGGCAACCGCCCAAAGAGCGCTTCATCCAGGTGTCCACCAAGTCCACGGTCAGCGGGGCGTGCATGCCAATGCTGGGGTGCAGCGACGAGGGCGGGTTCCAGGCCTTGTAGCGCACGCTGGCCACGTATTCGCCCACCACGCCCGTGGGCTGCAAGGGCAGGGGCTTGCCGTTGACCGTCACGGTGTGGCGGCTGGGGTTCATGCCCGTCACATGCACCTCGATGCGTTCGAGCGATGAATCGACATAACGGGCCGTGCCGCCTGCGCTGCTTTCTTCGCCCATGACGTGCCATGGCTCCAGCGCATTGCGCAGGGTGAGCACCGCGCCATCGACACGCAGCTCGCCCACCAGCGGAAAGCGGAACTCGAAATGGGGCGCAAACCAACCTGGATCGAAGTGAAAACCCGCATCGCCCAGCTCGGTGAGCACGTCGTCAAAGTCTTTGTGAATCCAGTGCGGCAGCATGAAGCGGTCGTGCAGCTCGGTGCCCCAACGGGTCACGGGGGCCACATAAGGCTCGTCCCAGAAACGGGCCACCAGCGCACGCAGCAGCAGCTGCTGCACGATGCTCATGCGGGCGTGTGGCGGCATCTCGAAAGCCCGCAACTCCAGCAGACCCAAGCGGCCTGTGCTGCTGTCGGGTGAGTACATCTTGTCGATGCAAAACTCACTGCGGTGGGTGTTGCCGGTCACGTCCACCAGGATGTTGCGCAGGGTGCGGTCGACGATCCAGGGGGGCATGTCGGTGCCGTATTTCTGCCGGTTTTTCAGTATTTCGCGCAGCGCGATTTCGAGTTCGTAGACCTGGTCGTTGCGTGCTTCGTCCACGCGTGGGGCTTGGCTGGTGGGGCCGATGAACATGCCGCTGAACAAATAGCTCAGGCTCGGGTGGTTGTGCCAGTAGAGGATCAGGCTGGCCAGCAATTCGGGACGGCGCAAAAACGGGCTGTCTGCTGGCGTTGCCCCGCCCATCACCATGTGGTTGCCACCGCCGGTGCCGGTGTGGCGGCCGTCGGTCATGAACTTTTCGGCCGACAGGCGCGTCTCGAAAGCCGCTTGGTACAAAAACTCGGTGTGGTCCACCAGCTCGGTCCAGTTGTGGGCCGGGTGGATGTTGACCTCGATCACGCCGGGGTCGGGCGTGACCTGCAAAAGTTTGAGGCGCGGGTCACGCGGTGGCGGGTAGCCTTCCATGACGATTTTCATGCCCAGCGTTCTGGCCGTGGCTTCGACGGCGCTGACCAAGGCCAAGTAGTCTTCGAGCCGAGCCAGGGGCGGCATGAAGACGTACAACACGCCAGATTTCTCACCTTGCTGTTGCGCCTCGGCCTCGGCCTTGGGGCCATTGGCACGGCGCGGGTCACGCACTTCCACGCACAGGGCGGTGCGCACCACGGAGGCATCGGACTCGAACTTGGCTGCAGGTGCTGCTGGAGCCGTTGCCGGAGGCTTTTGGGCGTGGCGCGGCTGCATCGTCACCGGGGCGGCAGCTGGCAAGGCGCTGCGGGGCGAAAACGGGTCTTGCTCGATCATGTGCCAACGGTCGGTGGGTGCGGCCCACGGCAAGGAGTCGAGTGGCAATCGCCAGCCCATGGAGGAGTCGCCGGGCATCAGGTACATGCGCTCGTCGCGCAGGAACCAGCGGCCGGTTTGCCAGGCTGCCGCGCTCAGATCGGGGGCCTTTGACGAGGTGGCTTGCTCAACGGCGGGTTCAGCAGGCTGCAGAGGCAGCACATAACCCACAGGCTGGTCCAGCCCTTGGCTGAAGATGCGGCGCAAACGGATGCGCTCCATCTCGTCGTCCAGCTTCGCGTCAAACGGGTCCACGTTCACGGGCAGGCGGCGTTCGCGCCACAGGTAATACCAAGTGTCCTCGTAGCCGGGCAGCACGGTGTCGCTGGGCAGGCCCAGCTGCGCGGTCAGCCCTTGCATGAAGCGTTGGGCATCGGCGCTGGTGTAGTGGCTGGGTTCGTGCTCGTCGGCAAACACATCGGGGTCTTGCCAGCAAGGCGTGCCGTCGGCACGCCAGTAAATGCTGAGCGCCCAGCGCGGCAGTTGTTCGCCCGGGTACCACTTGCCTTGGCCAAAATGCAAGAAACCGCCTTGGCCGTATTGCTGGCGCAGTTTGTGAACCAACTCGGTGGCCAGGCCCCGTTTCGTGGGTCCCAATGCATCGGTGTTCCACTCGGCACCGTCACGGTCATGGGTGGACACAAAGGTCGGCTCGCCGCCCATGGTCAGGCGCACGTCTTGCGCCACCAATTGCGCGTCCACCTGGTCGCCCAGGGTCAGCACATCGGCCCATTGTTCTTCGCTGTAGGGCTTGGTCACACGGGGTGATTCGTGGATGCGCGTGACGCTCATCTCGTGGTGAAACTCGACCTCGGCCTTGTCCATCACGCCCTCGATGGGGGCGGCGGCTGAGGGCTGCGGTGTGCAGGCCAGCGGGATGTGGCCTTCACCGGCCAAGAGGCCCGAGGTCGGGTCGAGCCCGACCCAGCCTGCGCCGGGCAAATAAACCTCACACCAGGCGTGCAGGTCGGTGAAATCGACTTCGGTGCCGCTGGGGCCATCGAGCGATTTCACATCGGGGGCCAGCTGGATCAGGTAGCCCGAGACAAAGCGGGCCGCGATGTTCATGTGCCTGAAGAGTTGCACCAACAGCCAAGCCGTGTCACGACAGGAGCCGCTTTGGAGGGTCAGGGTTTCTTCGGCGGTTTGCACGCCGGGTTCCATGCGGATGGTGTAGCGGATGTCCTGGTGCAGGCGTTGGTTGATCTGCACCAAAAAATCAATGGTGCGCTGGCGCTTGCGGTCCATGCTGGCCAGGTATTTTTTAAACAGCGGTGTTTTATGGTCTTTGTCCAGATAGGACTGAAGCTCTTCCTTGACCATGTCCGAGTACTTGAAGGGCACTTCTTCGGCCGAAGGCTCTAGAAAGAAGTCAAAGGGGTTGAACACCGCCATCTCGGTGACCACGTCCACGGTGACTTTGAAAGCCGTGGTCTTTTTGGGGAAGACCAGCCTGGCTTGGTAATTGGCAAAGGCGTCTTGCTGCCAGTTGATGAAATGTTCGGCGGGCTCGACCTTGAGGCTGTACGACAGGATGCGGCTGCGGCTGTGCGGGGCCGGACGCAAGCGGATGACTTGCGGGCCGAGTTGCACGGGGCGGTCGTATTCGTAATGGGTAACGTGGTGCAGGGCAACGTGTATCGACATATTTCTAACTGCGCAACAGGGGCTGCACGCATGACAAATGCAGCTTGGGCGGTTACAACTAGCAAGACACGCGCCAGGATGTGGACCCGGTCGAGCCAGCCAGTGGGCGTGGTCGATTGCAGGGCCCGAATCAAAAGAGCGCCAAAGCGACTGTTCAGAAAACCGGCCAAATCAGGGAGGCTGTCATGAAGCGATGCTGCACGCAGGTTGCTGGCCGGGCGCAAGCGTGTGCCATGCGGAGCCGCCCATGTTGTCCATGACATGGGCCCGTGGCCTGGGCTTGGGGCTGTTGGCCTGGTGTGCGGGGGTGGCGCTGCAATTGCAACAAGAGGCGCTGTGGCCGCTGGGGGCTTATGCGGGCTTGTGGGTGTTGGCGCTGGTTTTGGCGTTGTCGCT
>JAGNWH010000109.1:5271-6898 GCA_017986055.1 Limnohabitans sp.
CCACTGGTTTGCATGCCTGGTCACGGTCTGACGCCATCGACCCGGCGCTGGAGGGCCAAGACCTGGATGTGGTGGGCGTGGTGCAGGCCATGCCGCAGCGTCAAGACCTGGGTTGGCGCTTTCGCTTTGAGCTGGAACAAGCCTGGCGGGTCGACAAGGTGGGCGAATGGCATGCTGTGGATTTGCCTCAATCCGTGCCCTCGCAGGTTTATCTGGGTTGGTACGGGCAAGACGGCACACACGACAGCGGCTGGAACACCTCGCCCTTGCCTGAGCCCGTGAAAGCGGGTGAGCGCTGGCGCTTGCGGGTGCGCCTGAAGGCCCCGCATGGCAACCTGAACCCACGGGGTTTTGACTATGAGTTGTGGCTTTGGGAGCAGGGCATTCGCGCCACGGGCTATGTGCGCACGGGGGCCAAAGACCCCATCCCGGTGCGCGTGGGCGCCACCTGGGCGCACCCAATTGAGGGCTGGCGGCAGTCGGTGCGCGACCGTTTGCTGACCCATTTGTCGGCGCAGAGCAGCACTGCAGATGCCGTGTCGGCCAAACAAGTGGGTCAATGGGCGGGTGTGTTGGCGGCTTTGGTCACGGGCGACCAGGCCGCGATCGACCGCAGCGACTGGGACGTGTTTCGGGCCACAGGCGTGGCGCACTTGATGAGCATTTCGGGACTGCATGTGACGATGTTTGCCTGGCTGGCTTCGGCCTTGGTGGCGTGGTGCTGGCGAAAGTCCGCTTTGTGGGGCTTTGCGGGCGCTTTGCGCTGGCCTGCTGTGCATGTTGGGTCGGTGTCTGGCTTGGTGTTGGCGTGGTTTTATGCCTTGTTCAGCGGTTGGGGCGTGCCAGCGCAGCGCACGCTCTGGATGCTGTTGGTGGTGGTGTTGCTCAAAATCTCGGCCCGTCAATGGCATGGGGCCTTGGTCTGGCTGCTGGCTGGTGCGGTGGTGTTGGCGCTGGACCCTTGGGCTTTGTTGCAAGCGGGCTTTTGGTTGAGCTTTGTGGCCGTTGGGGTGTTGATGGCCTCCCAGCGACGCACCGACTTGGTGCTCAAAGGGCTGCCGCACCGATCGGGTGCGAAAAAAGTTCCCATTTGGGGAATTTCTGGACTGCATGCTGCTTGGGGTTTGCTGCGCGAACAAGCCGTCATCACTTTGGCCTTGGCACCGCTGACCTTGCTGTTTTTTGGCCAAGTGTCTGTGGTGGGCCTGCTGGCCAATATGCTGGCGATTCCATGGGTGACTTTGGTGGTGACTCCGCTGGCCTTGCTGGGGGTGGCTTGGTCCGGAGCCTGGGACCTGGCGCTCTGGGCGCTGCAGCCCATGACGGCCTGGCTCGGCTGGCTGTCAACCTGGCCCTTGGCCAGCGTGTCCACCGCCATGCCGCCTTGGGGTCTGGCCATGCTGGCGCTGGTCGGTGCCGTGGGCTTGGTGCTCAGGCTGCCGTTGTCCTTCAAAGTGTTGTGCCTGCCGCTTTTGTGGCCCGTGTTGTTTTGGACGCACCCGCGCCCGCCAGTGGGCGCTTTCGAGCTGTTGGCGGCCGATGTGGGGCAGGGCAATGCGGTGCTGGTGCGCACCGCCACGCACAGCCTGCTGTACGACGCGGGGCCGCGCTATTCGGCCGAAAGCGA
>JAGNWH010000110.1:0-6874 GCA_017986055.1 Limnohabitans sp.
TACAACACAGCCGAGCCCAAAGCGCACAGAACGCCCGAAAACAACAAGGCTTGGCGGTCGCTCAACTCGCCCTTGGCGGTCGGACGCCAGGCGGTGCGCTTCATCTTGGCATCGATGGTTTTTTCGACCAGGCAATTGAAAGCCGCCGCCGCACCCGCCACCAGCCAGATGCCGACGCAAGCCCACAGGCCCAACCTCAACTCGGCCATGCTGGGTGCACCCGGCACGGCCAGGACCATGCCGATCAAGGCACAAAAAACGATCAGTTGAACCACGCGCGGCTTGGTCAGTGCGTAGTACTGGCGCCAAGCGGACGTTGGCAATGGGGCAGTGGCTGCGGTCATGCGGCGGGCCTTGATGGGGTAAGTGAACGAGAAGAAAATTCGGCGCGGCTGATGCACAGCGCCCAGGTCAAGGTGACGACCATGGCGGCTGCGCCACCGGTATGCAGCACGGCGGCCAGCAAAGGCCAGCCCAGCACGACATTGCTCAGTCCTGTGATGAACTGCAGGGCCGACAAACGCAACAACCAGCGGCCAGCAGAGATGAGGCCTGGTTGCTGGCGCAAACGCCAACCCACCCACACCAACACCGCCAGCACCACCCATGCGGCCGAGCGGTGCACAAAGTGAATAGACGACAAGGCCAGAAAGGGCAGGATCTGGCCATCGGGTGTGTGGCCCAACTCGCGCCAAAGGCTAAACCCCTGCCAGTCCATCGCAGGGACCCATTGGCCGTTGCAGGTCGGGAAATCGGGGCAAGCCAGTACCGCGTAATTGGTGCTGACCCATCCACCCAAGGCAATTTGCAGCCACAACAAGACAAAGCCGGACCATAAACCCGCACGCAAACCCGCCGGTACGGGCCTTGAGCCTGCTCCGCCATAGCGCACGGCTTGCGCCGTCAGCAAGGCCAACAAGCCAATGCCAAACATGAGGTGCAAGGTGACGATGGCCGGAAACAACTTCATGGTGACGGTCAGCGCCCCAAATGCACCTTGCAGACACACCCACACCAGCGTGAAGGTGGGCCACCAGGGGCTGATGCTGTCGCTTTGGCGGCGCTGCCACCAAGTCATGATGGCCAAGCTCAGGATCAACACCCCCACCCCGCTTGCCAGATAACGGTGCACCATCTCGATCCAGGCTTTGCCTTGCGTCACAGGGCCGGTGGGCATGGCAGTTTCGGCTGCCGTGATGTGGGTGCTGGCGCCCATCGGGCTGGCACTGCCATAGCAACCGGGCCAATCCGGGCAACCCAATCCCGAATCGGTCAGGCGCGTGAAGGCGCCGAACAACACCAGGTCAAAGGTCAGGAACAAGGTAATCAGGGTCAGGGCCTTCAAACGCCCGGACGGCGTGGCGCTGCGTTGCCGCCAGAGCCACCAGCCCAAGGGCAATGCCGCCACAGCCAAGCCCACAGCCATGAGCTGCAAAGTCGGCGCGAGGTTGTACAGGTCAACTTCGGTCATGTTTTATCGCCCGGCCTTGTCCCAAGAGGCAGACGCCTTGAGCAAACGTTCCAGATCGCGCTTGGCTTTGGAGGCACTGGGCACGTCCATGTGGGCCGGGAAACGCATCATGAAATTACCCATCGGGTCCACCACATACAAATGGTCTTGCAGTTGCTGCCCTGCAGCGGGGCTGATCCAGCTTTGCACACTGGCCTTGTCCAGCCGAAGCACATGCGCCGTGCTCAGTGCGGGCAACAGCGTTTGTGCCACAGGTGCGTCATCGCTGATCAGCCAGAGGCGGTCCACGCGGTCTTTGTCACGCCCCAAAATTTCGCGCAACTGGCGCTGGAAATAAAGGTTTTGCTGGCACCGCTCGTCGCAAGCGCCCGAGGACACGGTGACCAACAACCACTGACCGCGCAGGCTGTCCAAGGTCACTGGCTCGCCTTGCAGGTTTTTAGCGGTGGCTTGGGGCATGTCTTTTTGCGGCTGAATCAGTTCGCCATAAACACGACGCCCCTCCGGGCGCACCACGTAATAAGTGAAATACGAGGCAATGACCGGCGAGGCGCAGATCAGCATCATGGCGATCATCTTCCAGCGGCCCATGCGCGTGCGTTGCGCATCGGCCTGCACCACATCGCCCGGCAAGGGCATGTCATGCACCGTCATGGACAAGGGGCTGTCAGGCAGTTCTTTTTTGGCGGCGGGGTTGGACAATTTGGAACCAGACATAAAGTAAAGCGATCAGACCACTCAGGCCAAACCATTGAAAAGCGTATCCGTGGTGCTTTTCGACACCACTGGCCACCACAGGCCATTCACGCAGCAGCCCTTCAGAAGCCGGGCCCGACTGCAACAAGGAAACATCCAGCAAACCAAGACCGGTTTCTTGGCGAAATGCTTGCAGGTCGAGATTTTGCCGTATCGGGCCTTGTTCAACTCCGCCAAAATCGTAGAGCCTTGATGGCCATGGGGCCAAATGCCCCTCAATCTCGACTTGTCCTTCGGGTGTCTGGATAGCTGGCAACGCTGCCCGATCGGTAAACGACCGCTGCGCCCAACCGCGCTGCACCAGGACCACCCCGTTGGTGCCCTCAATTTGCAAGGGCGTCAGCACAAAAAACCCCGGCTTGGCATTCATCTGCCGGTTTTCCAGGAACACCGAATGCTGCGGCAACCAGCGGCCCATCAGCACCATGCGCCGGTGTATCAACCCTGCGCGTTGCGCTTGATCATCCAACGCAGACCCCAAGGTGCGGCCATCCAAGGCCACTTTGTCTGCTTGCTGTGTTTTGGCGTCTTGGAAGGCTGTTTTTTCGGCTGCGCGACCCAGTTGCCACAGACCCAAGGAAAAGGTGACGCCCATGCCCAGCAGGGCCATGCCAAGCACCAACCATCTTTGCCAGATCGGGGATTTCTCAGTCATTGGATAATGTGCTCATGAAAATTCTGGTTGCCATCGCATTTGTTGCCATCTTGGCGAGTCTGGTCTGGGCTTTGGTTCATATGATGCGAGGCCGCCCTGCATCGTCTGAAGAGCAGCTGCCCAAAAAAAACAACATGGCCACAGCGCTGGCCTTTCGCGTTGGGTTCTCGATTGTCCTCTTCATTTGCGTGCTGATTTCATGGAAGATGGGTTGGATACAGCCCACGGGCATTCCACCAGGCGCTTGATGGGTTTTTGCGGGGATTGCCAATAAGGTGCCACCTGCAGACTGAACAAATTTCGCCCAGCTCAAACCAAGCCTGCCGTTCCACCAACAAAAAAGCGCCCAAGGGCGCTTTTTTGCATCGGCAATATCGGACTTACATCCAATACACCAGGATGTACAAGCCCAACCACACCACGTCCACAAAGTGCCAATACCAGGCAGCGCCCTCAAAACCGAAGTGACGGTCTTGGGTGAAGTGGCCTTTTTGCAAACGCAAAGTGATGAACAACAACATCAACATGCCGACAAAAACGTGGAAACCGTGAAAGCCGGTCAACATGTAAAAGGTCGAACCATAAATGCCGGAGGACAGTTTGAGGTTCAGATCACCCCAGGCATGGGCGTATTCATAGCCCTGCACAATCAGGAAAATCACACCCAACAACACCGTCATCCACATGAACTTGATGGTCTTGCTGCGGTCACCCACTTGCAATGCATGGTGCGCAATGGTCAAAGTCACACCCGAGGTCAACAACAAAGCCGTGTTGATGGTGGGCAACCAAAATGGACCAACGGTCTGGAAGGGCTCGACGATGCCTGCTGGCGATGTCGTGGCACCGGCCATCAGGCTTGGCCAAGCCGCTTTGAAGTCAGGCCAGAGCAGTGCATTGTCGAGGCTGCCCAGTGCGGGCACCGAATGCGAACGAGCCCACCACAGTGCAGTGAAAAAAGCACCGAAGAACATGACTTCAGAGAAGATGAACCAGGTCATGCTCCAGCGGTAAGACAAATCGATCTTGCGACCGTACATGCCACCTTCACTCTCTTGAACCGCCTCAGAGAACCATTGGTACAAGACAATCAACCACCAAGCCATGCCGAAAAACAGGCAATACATGCCCCAATCGGCACCGTTGATCCATTGACCTGCACCCAGGATCAGAAAGAACAAACCGATGGCCGCCATGACGGGATGGCGCGACTCGTGCGGAACATAGTAATAAGGCGTGGTGCCGTGTGCGACTGAACTCATGGGGACTCCTGCTCTCTTCTTTCGAACTCTAATCTTGCTGCTTACAGACCCGTTGGCTGAAGCACAACCCAATTGACCAGGGCGATGAGCCCCAGGACAAATAACAATGCCAGCCCGATGGCCACACCAATGATGTGAAACGGGTTGAGCTTTTCAATATCTTGCTGGTAGTCGGCATTCTTGCGAAGGCCAACAAATGACCACAAAACCGCCTGAATGGTACGCACCCAGGATGTTTTGCGCTCAGGCGACAGGTTTGGATTGCTCATGAACCCAGACCCGACTTGACGGCCACGGGCTGCACAGCAGCGGCCAAAGGCGCTGTGGGTGCGGCAGGTGTCTTGCCGCCCACTTCAAAGAAGGTGTACGACAGCGTGATGGTGGTGACGTCTTTGGACAACTTGGGGTCGATCACAAAGGCGACGGGCCAGGACTTCTTCTCACCCGGCTCCAATGTGTACTGGTTGAAACAGAAACATTCGAGCTTATTGAAGTGGTTGGCCGCTTCGCGTGGTGCATAGCTGGGAATGGCTTGAGCCGCCATGCGGCGGTTTTGCACATTCTGGAACTCATACATCACGGTACTCAGTTCACCCGGGTGAACCTGCATGGAGCGCTTTTCGGGTTTGAACTCCCAAGGGCCGCGCACATTGGCATCGAACTCGACGGTGATGGTGCGTGTGGTGTCGACCTGGCTGTTACGCAGCACTTCGGCCGCTTTACCCGCCTTGGCATTGCCAGGGATCTGGGTTTCTGAAATCGACAGGATGTTGATGCCTGTCATCTCGCAGATGGCCTTGTAGATGGGAACCAGCGCGTACCCGAAGCAGAACATGCCAGCGGTCACAACCGCCAGCTTGCCCACCATCTTCAGATTTTCGCCGCGCAGATTCATCTCGGGTCTTTCAGCGGTTCAGCAACAGCAACTTGGCCACGAACCCGACCAACACGGCGAGTGCCACCGAGGCCAAAATCAGGCCCAGGCGCACATTGCTTTTTCTTTGCTCAGGTGTCACGGCCATATCGATCAACCAATCACGCGGGTCGCAGTGGCGTCCAGCTTGGGTGGGTTTTCAAAGGTGTGGAAAGGTGCTGGCGATGGCACTTCCCACTCGAGGCCTTCGGCAGCTTCCCAAGGTTTTTGAGGTGCTTTTTCGCCTTGACCGCGCATGGTTGGCACCACCACGAACAAGAAGAAGTAAACCTGTGCAAAACCGAAGAAGAAAGCGCCAACCGAAGCAATCATGTTGAAGTCGGTGAACTGCATGGGGTAGTCGGCATAGCGACGTGGCATGCCCGCCAGACCCAAGAAGTGCATCGGGAAGAATGTGACGTTGAACGAAATCAACGACCACCAGAAGTGAATCTTGCCGCGTGTCTCGTGGTACATCACACCGGTCCACTTGGGCACCCAGTAGTAGAAACCAGCGAACAGAGCAAACAAGGAACCCGCCACCAACACGTAGTGGAAGTGAGCCACCACGTAATAAGTGTCTTGCAACTGAATGTCGATCGGGGCCATGGCCAAGATCAGACCGGTGAAGCCACCCATGGTGAACACGAAGATGAAGCCCACAGCGAACAGCATGGGGGTTTCAAAAGTCATGGAGCCACGCCACATGGTCGCGATCCAGTTGAAGATCTTCACAGCGGTCGGCACGGCAATCAGCATCGTGGCGTACATGAAGAACAACTGGCCAGTCACGGGCATGCCGGTCGTGAACATGTGGTGAGCCCACACGATGAACGACAGAATGGCGATCGACGATGTGGCGTACACCATGGAGGCGTAACCAAACAGCTTCTTGCGTGCAAAAGCGGGCACGATCTGGCTGATGATGCCGAAAGCCGGCAAGATCATGATGTACACCTCGGGGTGACCGAAGAACCAGAAAATGTGCTGGTACATGACCGGGTCACCGCCACCAGCGGGGTTGAAGAAGCTGGTGCCGAAGTGACGGTCAGTCAGTGTCATGGTGATCGCGCCAGCCAAAACAGGCATCACGGCGATCAACAGGTAAGCAGTGATGAGCCAGGTCCAGGCGAACATGGGCATCTTCATCAAGGTCATGCCAGGCGCGCGCATGTTCAGGATGGTCACGATGATGTTGATCGAACCCATGATGGACGAAGCACCCAGGATGTGCATGGCAAAAATACCAGCGTCCATCGAAGGGCCCATTTGCAGGGTCAGGGGTGCGTACAGGGTCCAGCCGGCAGCAGGTGCGCCGCCAGGCATGAAGAACGAACCGACCAGCATGCCAGCGGCAGGAATCATCAGCCAGAAGCTGAAGTTATTCATGCGGGCAAAAGCCATGTCTGACGCGCCGATTTGCAAAGGCAGCATCCAGTTCGCAAAGCCCACAAAGGCGGGCATGATCGCGCCGAACACCATGATGATGCCGTGCATGGTGGTGAACTGGTTGAACAGTTCAGGGTTGACCACTTGCAGGCCAGGTTGGAACAACTCAGCACGGATGCCAAGTGCCAGCACGCCACCAATCATGAGCATGGTGAAGCTGAACAGCAGGTACAAAGTACCAATGTCTTTGTGGTTGGTGGCATACACCCAACGACGCCAGCCCGCAGGCGCGTGACCGTGATCGTCATGGGCGTGATCGTGATGGTCTAGAACGGCACTCATCTTGATTTCCTTTGATTTGAATACGGTACGGCTTATTTGCGAGCGGCCAGAACTTCAGCCGGTTGCACGATTTGCCCGGTCTTGTT
>JAGNWH010000111.1:0-6866 GCA_017986055.1 Limnohabitans sp.
TCACCATGACGGCCGCGCCAGCGGCCAGCGCCATCTGGATGCAGGGCACGCTGGCCCGCACACGGGTGTCTTCGGTGATGCTGCCATCGTCGGCTTGCGGCACGTTCAGGTCGGCACGGATGAAAACGCGTTGGCCTGCGGCTTGGCCGTTGGCACACAGATCAGAAAAGCGGATGACGTTCATGATGGGGCTCGGTTGAGAAAGTGACTTTTTGTGATTTTAAAAGCGGGCATGAACAGCGGCTGACACCTTGGCCGGTACGAACCCCGAACAACGCCGGGATGGCCCATGAATCACCAGCCTAGGCCCAGATGCAAAGGCAGGTACACGGCCATGCCCGCGATGATGGTGAACAGCACATCGCGCCGCCAGAAAAAGACAGCCGTACCGACCACGGCCGAAAACAAGCGCGCGTCTTGCCAGGTGGTGATCAGCACGCCTTGCACGGTGACGATTTCGGGCACCACCACCGCCGACAAAGCGGCAATGGGTGCGTATTGCAAGCCGCGCTGTGCCCAGTGGGGCAACTGCCAGCTCTTGCTAGAGATGAAAAAGAAACTGCGCGTGAGCACCGTCACCAGCGTCAGCCCGACGATGACCGCCAAAGTCCAAAGATCGGTGCCACCCCATTGCAGGCTCATGCGGGAGCTCCCGGGCTAGGCCGAATTTTTTCGACCGTCAGGCACAAAACCACGGCCACGGCAATCGCCACCACGATGTTGAGCTTGAGTGGCAAGCTGTAGGCCACCACCGCCGCCACACCCGCTACCGCAGCCGACAACATGCGCATGCGCGAACTGGCCAAGGAACACTGGATGCCCAGCAGGCACAAAATGCCCGCAAAGCCCAAACCCCAGCTGGGCGGGATCAGGTTGGCCAATGCGATGCCCACAAAACTCGCCACGATCCAAGACAACCAGTTGAGGAAATCGTTGCCCGCCAAGTAAGCCTCTTGCTCGTGCCGCTCTTGCGCGGTCTGGCCCGGTTGCGCGTATTTGCGGGTGAACAGCACGTAACTGATGTCGGCCGTCAGGTAGGCGTGGAACATGCGCTGCCAACGCGGCAGGTGGATGAGGAAAGGCCGCAGGTGCAGGCTGAACACGACAAAGCGCAAATTGACGCAAAACCCCGTGGCCAAAATCACCCAGGCGGGCGCACCCGCCACGATGAGCGGAATCGATGCCAGCTGCGAGCTGCCCGCAAAGACCAACAGCGTCATGGCGCTGGCTTCGAACACACTCATGCCCGACTTGACCATGGCCACGCCGGTCATCAGGCCCCAAGCGGCAATGCCCGGCGACTGCGGCGACACCTCGCGCATGCCCACCACAAAGGCGGGGTGACGGTACAGGCGCGAAAGGAAAAACATCAGGCCACCACCAGGCGCTGACCGGTCTGCAAGGGGCAACCGCGCAAGAAGTCGGCGGCACTCAATCGCTTGCCGCCTGGGCGCTGCAACTGCGTCAGGCACAGCTGGCCTTGCCCGCAGGCCACGCGCACGCCGCTGGCATCGGCCTGCACCACCGTACCGGGCTCGGCCAAGGTCTGCAATGGCTCGGCCACAGCCTGCCAGAGCTTGAGGGTTTCTGTGCCGGATGCCGTCGTCAAAGGCGCTGTCATGCCCGGGAAGGGATCGAACGCGCGGATGCGCCGGGCCAGCACCTCGGCATTCAAGGCCCAATTCAGAGCCGCTTCGGCTTTTTCGATCTTGTGCGCGTAGGTCACGCCCTCCAGCGCTTGGGTTTCGTGCGTCAAGGCATCGAGCGAGGCCACCGCCTGCACGATGGCCTCGCCGCCCAAAGCAGCCAGGCGGTCGTGCAGCACGGCGGTGGTGTCGGTCGGCAAGATGGCCTCGGGGCGCACCAGCAGCATGTCGCCCGTGTCCAGGCCCGCGTCCATCTGCATGATGGTGATGCCGGTTTGCGTGTCACCGGCCTCAATGGCGCGGTGTATGGGCGCAGCACCGCGCCAGCGTGGCAGCAGCGAAGCGTGGATGTTGAGGCAGCCACGGGGTGGCAAGTCCAAGGTCCACTGCGGCAAGATCAAGCCATAAGCGGCCACAACCATGGCCTCGGCCTGCTTGTCGACTTTGGCGGCCAGCAAGGCCTCGCGGGCGGCGGCGGCGTCTTCGGGGTATTTGCCGTCCAGGCGCAAGCTGCGGGGCTGGGCCACGGGCACCGCGTGGTCCAAAGCCCATTGTTTAACGGGCGAAGGCTGGAGTTTCATGCCGCGCCCAGCAGGGCGGTCGGGTTGGGTCAGCACCAGCACGATCTCGTGCCCTGCGGCGTGCAAGGCGGCCATGGCCACTTGGGCAAATTCGGGCGTGCCCGCAAAAATCAAACGCATGCCGTGCTCAGCGCTCGGCTTTTTGGGCTTTGACCAGTTTGGTCTTGATGCGGCCTTGCTTGAGCGGCGACAGGTATTCGACAAACACTTTGCCCAGCAGGTGGTCCAGCTCGTGCTGAATGCAAATGGCCAGCATGCCCTCGGCCTCCAGGCTTTGCGACTTGCCGTGGCGGTCCAGCGCCGTGACCTTGACCGCGGTGGCGCGTTCCACGCCGTCGTAAATGCCCGGCACCGACAAGCAACCTTCTTCGCCTTTGACGCGCTCGTCGCTCATCCAGGTGATTTCGGGGTTGATCAGCACCAAGGGCTGGTTGCGCTCTTCAGACACATCGATCACCACCAAACGCTCATGCACGTCGATCTGCGTCGCCGCCAGGCCAATGCCGCTGGCGTCGTACATGGTGGCCAGCATGTCGTCGATCAGGGCGCGAATGCGGTCATCGACCGTTTGCACGGGCTGGGCCACCTTGTGCAGGCGGGCATCGGGGTAGCAAAGAATGGGAAGCAGGGCCATGGGGTGCTCAAAACGGAGAGGAAATCAGGGCCGTATTGTCCCCAATTTCCAAAGCATCTGCCAAAGTCGGCCATCTCAGTGGCTGCGTGCAAGCTCAGCGGGTGACTGCACAGGTCGAAAAGATGTCCAACTCCGGCTTGGCCAGACTGGTTTTAACTTGGGTCAAGCCCAACACCGAGTGAAACAGGTTGTCGTGCGACAAGGCCTTGCCGCTTTGCGCCTGCAAGCACGACATGCTCCAGCCACGTTGACGCTGCATGGGCTTGGACAGCCACACCACCATGGGCACATGGGTTTGCTCTTTCGGGGCCATGCTGTAGGGCATGCCATGCAGATAAAGCCCTTTTTCGCCCAAAGACTCGCCATGGTCAGACATGTACATCAAGGCGGTGGGGCGTGATTGGGCTTGCAGCCAGTGCACGGTCTTGGCGATGAAATGGTCGGCGTAAAGAATCGAGTTGTCGTAGGCATTGACGATCTGCTCGGGTGGGCAGTTTTGCAAAGCGTGGCTGCTGCACTCGGGCTTGAACTGTTTGATCGCGTCTGGCGAGCGCTTGTAATACGCCGGGCCGTGGCTGCCCATCTGGTGCATCACCACCACCGTGCCTTTGGCCCGCTTGAGCGGGTCCAGCGCGGCCAGCTGTTTGGGCAACTCGTGCAGCATCACCTCGTCCAAACATTCACCGTCTTTGCAAAACTCGGCCACCTTCAGCGCCGTGGTGGACACCGTCGGCACGCGGTCGCACACGCCTTTGCAACCGGACTGGTTGTCCAGCCAAAGCACCGCCAAACCGGCCCGCTGCAAGACATCGAGCACACTCTCAAAACGCTGGTTGCTGCCCTCATAAGCCGCCTTGCCCAAATGCGAGAACATGCACGGCACCGAAGCTTGCGTGCTGGTGCCACAGGATTTCACATCCGAGAAATACGTCAGGTCACCCTGCGCCTGCAATTGGCGCAACTGTGGCGTGGTGTCGCGGGCATAACCACTCAAGCCAAAGTTGGCGGCTCGGGCCGTCTCGCCCAAGACAAACACCACCAGGGGCGCTTGGTCTGGCGTCGAAACGGGGGCCACCACTTGGGCGTCTTCACCGATCGTCTGCAATGGCTGGCTGGCCTGAGCCGCTTGCCCCACAAACAGCCGGGCGATGGCGTACACGCTGTTAAAAGGGTTGATCATGTAGCGCAAATGCTTGTGGTTGCGCGTCAGTGAGGCGATGTCCTGGAAGGACATCCAGAACAAGCCCAAGGCCACCAGCAAGGCCAGCAAGGACACGCCCAATTGCCGCAAGATCAGCGGCTTGGCGTTCACGGCACGAACAGGCTGACGCCACAACCAGATGGCGGGAACCACCACCCCGACCACCAAGGCCGCCAGCATGGTCCACGACAACAGGTCGCGCACCTCGCGCACATCGGTTTGCACCACGTTGGCCAACATACTGGGGTCGATGACCACCCCATAAGTGAGCATGAAATAACTGCTGGAAGTCGCCGTCAGCAACATCACCATGGCCGCAGGCTTGAGCCAGCGTGGCCAGACCCACAGGCACAAAAACCAGCCGACCAAGCCCACCAAAATCAGCCACAGGCTGGTCATGGTGGTCAGCGCACGAAAACCCTGTGTTTCAGGCAGCTTCCAGATGGCCATCCAGAACGGGAAATTGCCCACGGTGCACAACCAGACGGTCAAGACCGCCAGCAAGGTCGTGGGGTGCCAGGCAGAACGCGCAGAAATAAGCTTTATGGGGGCCGTCACAAGATAGATCCAAGATACAAATGGGCTCGATTCTAGACACGGCCTATGAAGTTGCGCTGAAGCGCCTGGCATTGTCATGACAAAACCCGGCTGTCTGGCCCCACACAGTGCAAAGCCCATTACATTCTGGGCTCCAGCTTTTCTCGCGCTTCAAGACACATGACCCCAGCAACCGCTTACGCCACCCCGGGCGACCTCAGCCCTTCCAGGCGCCTGGGACAGTTCACCTGGGTCACTTTGATGTGCTTGTTGGCTTGGGATTTTTCGGGCCTAGACAGGACGGTGATGCACTGGATTGCCGACGGCAGCGGCTTTGGCCTGCGCGACAACTGGTGGATGGAAGAAATTTTGCACACCCGGGCCAAACAACTGGCCATCTGGGTCTACCTCGGCCTTCTGGTCATGGTCTGGTGGCCGCAAGGCGCGATGCGCCAGTTGACCCGCTTGCAACGCAGCGAAATCATGACGGGCATCACGCTGGGGCTCATCACCATCAGCACCCTCAAGCGCTTCAGCCTGACCAGTTGTCCATGGGATTTGCAAGATTTTGGCGGTGCAGCAAGCTATGTATCGCACTGGCATTGGGGCGTGTTGGATGGTGGCGCAGGCCATTGTTTCCCTGGCGGACACGCTTCATCGGCCCTTGCCTTTGTCGGCTTGGCTTTGCCGTGGCTCGGTTCAGGGTTGGCGGCTCAACGCGCACTGGGGCGACGCATCCTGGTCGGCGTGCTTGTGGCCGGCCTGGTTTTAGGCCTCACACAAACCTTGCGTGGCGCGCACTACCCCAGCCACACCTTCTGGACAGGCTTCATCTGCTGGGCGGTGGCTGTGGCCAACCACTTGTTGTTTGGCTGGCTGGCTCACCAACGGCAAAGCCGCCACCCTTAAGCCCGCGACCACGCTAGAGCCCTCAGCTAGAACCCTAGGCAGCACACCGGGTTTGGCCCACAATGCCTGCACAGACAGCCAACAAGGCTGCGCAGGGAGACATGATGGTGAACACCCCCCAAGCATTGGGCTCTTGGCTGCGCCTTGCGCTCACGCCCGGCATCGGGCCTGACGCCGCCAGGCGCTTGCTGGCCGCATTTGGCGAACCCGATGCGATCTTTGGTCAAACCGAGTCAGGCTTGCGCCAAGTTGTATCGGCACTGCAAGCCAAGGCGCTGCGTGAAACGCCCCTGGGCTGGCCCGAACTGACCGACGAAACCTGGCGCTGGCTCCAAGCCACCCCAGAAGCAGGCATTGGCCGGGCCGTGGTCACGCTCGGCGATGTCGACTACCCCGGCGCTTTGCTGGACATCCCCGATCCACCGATGATGCTGTACGCCATGGGCCAGACCCACGCCCTGTCGAAGCTGCAAGCGACGCGCACGGTGGCCATGGTCGGCAGCCGCAACCCGACGCCCCAAGGCCTGATCAATGCCCGCGAATTTGCCCGCAGCCTGGCCGGCAGCGGACTGACCGTCATCTCCGGCATGGCGCTGGGTGTGGATGGCGCGGCACATGAAGGTGCGCTGTTGGGTGCGCATGAGGTGAGCGCACTGGACGGCCACCTGCCCACCATCGCCGTGGTCGGCACTGGGCTGGACCGGGTTTATCCGCGCCAGCACCGCGACCTGGCGCACCAGATTGCCCAAAGGGGGCTGATCCTCAGCGAATACCCTCTGGGCACACCCCCACTGGCCCCTAATTTTCCGCGCCGCAACCGGCTGATTTCGGGCTTGGCGCAAGCCACACTGGTGGTTGAGGCGGCCTTGCAATCGGGCTCACTCATCACCGCCAAGCAAGCACTCGAGCAAGGCCGCGATGTGATGGCCATCCCGGGCTCCATTCACTCGGCCCAATCCAAAGGCTGTCATTGGCTCATCAAGCAAGGGGCCAAACTGGTGGAGTCCGCACAAGACGTGCTGGAAGAATTGCACCTGCCCGACCCGATGCGGGCAGTGCCCTTGGCACTGGACAGAGTTGCGGACAGCGATGCAGACGGCGAAACGCGGGGCACACATTCCGACGAGTCCGAGGATGCGCTGCTCCGCGCTTTGGGCCACGACCCGGTGAGCTTGGACGCCCTGCAAGCCCGCTGCGGCTGGAGCACCGCACAGCTGCAAGCGCAATTGCTCGAGCTGGAACTGCTGGGACAGGTGGGGCGCTTGCCGGGTGGGCTGTTTCAGCGGGTAGGGGCGGGATAGGCTGACTGGCTTCGTCACTCCCGACTTATGACGTTGTCACCCGCGACTTATTGACGC
>JAGNWH010000025.1:0-22483 GCA_017986055.1 Limnohabitans sp.
TCGAAAAAACCATCGATGCCAAGATGAAGCGCACCGCCTGGCGTCCGACCGCCAAGGGCGAGTTGAGCGACCGCCAAGCCTTGTTGTTTTCGGGCGTTCTGTGCGCTTTGGGCTCGGCTGTGTTGTATGCGATGGTCAACCCGCTCACCATGTGGCTGACCTTTGCCACCTTCGTGGGATATGCCATCGTCTACACCGTGATTTTGAAACCGCTCACGCCACAAAACATCGTGATCGGTGGGGCCAGCGGGGCCATGCCCCCGGTGCTGGGGTGGGCGGCCATGACGGGCCAGGTGGGGCCAGAAGCGCTGATCTTGTTCTTGATCATTTTCTTGTGGACACCGCCGCACTTCTGGGCACTGGCCTTGTATCGGGTTGAGGATTACCGCAAGTCCGGCCTGCCCATGTTGCCTGTGACGCACGGCAACGAATTCACGCGTCTGCAAATTCTGCTTTACACCGTTGTTTTGATGGCATCTTGCCTCATGCCTTTTGTTTATGGCATGAGCTCGTGGTTGTATCTGGCCGTCGCCGTGGTGCTGAGCATCGGTTTCATTGGCTATGCGGTGGCGCTGTACCGTGAATACTCGGACGAATTGGCCCGCAAAACTTTCCGTTTTTCACTGATCCATCTGAGCGCTTTGTTTGCCGCCTTGCTGCTCGATCACTACATTTTTTAAGGCCTGACATGGTGCAACGCAGAATTTTCCCCCAGTGGGCCTTGGCGCTGGGCATGGTCAGCGGTCTGGTGGCTCTCGTGGGTTGTGGCCAGGACAAGCCCACATTTCGCGGTGTGGACATCACCGGTGCTGACTATGCACAAGGCTGGGAATTGAGTGACCAGAATGGCCAGGTCCGTACCTTGAAAGACTATGCAGGCAAGGCGGTCGTGGTGTTTTTTGGCTATACCCAATGCCCTGATGTCTGCCCTACGGCCTTGCAAGAGATGGCCGAGGCCAAGCAGTTGTTAGGGGCCGATGGGGCGCGTTTGCAAAGCATTTTCATCACGGTCGACCCCGAGCGTGACACCCCCGAGCTTTTGCAGGCCTATATGGCCAATTTCGGCGCCGACTTTGTGGCCTTGCGCCCCACAGCCGAGCAACTGCCCAAGGTCACCAAAGACTTCAAGATCTATTACAAAAAGGTCGAAGGCAAAACCGCTACCAGCTACACCATGGACCACTCTGCAGGCAGCTTCACCTTTGATCCGCAGGGCCGCATCCGTCTGTACAACCGCCACGCCAGTGGTGCGGCAGCGCTGGCAGCCGATGTCAAAATTTTGCTCAGCGGCAAGTGATGAAGGCGGGCACCGACGGCGCTTGACCCCTCTGCGCGCCACTGCAAAACGGACAGCACCGGCACCGGCACCCGCAGGCGATCAATTCAGTTCGATTTTTTGATGGCGAATGATCTCGCCCAAAGCCTGGGTGTCTGCATCGATGCGGTTGCGCAAACCTTCGGGCGAAGAGCCCACCACTTGCCAGCCCTGCTGGAACAAACGCGCCCGCATGTCAGGGCTGCGCACGATGTCGCTGACTAGCGCCGACAATTTGCTGGCCACGGCCGCTGGCATCGAAACGGGAGCGGCCACGGCATTCCAGATCTCGAGCTGGTAGTTTTTCACGCCGATCTCGGCCAGACTGGGCACCTCGGGTGCGACCGGGCTGCGCCCAGTGCTGGTGGTGCCGATGGCTCTTAATTTGCCACCTTTCACCTGAGCAGCCGCCATGGCCGGCGGCAGCAACGCCAATTGCACTTGGCCGCCCAGCATGGCTGTGATGATCTGTGGGTTGCCAGGGTAGGGCACATGCACGGGGGCGATGCCTGCTTTGCTTTTCAGCAGCTCCATGCCCAAATGCGCGACGGTGCCCACGCCAGGTGAGGCATAGCTGAGCGTGTTGCCCGCTTTTTGGGCTTGGGTCAGCCACTCGGCTGCAGTCTGGCCGGGCGCATTGGCAGGCACGGTGAGGACCAAGGGGGCTTTGCCGATCAGGCTGATCGGTGCCAGATCCTTCAAGGGGTCGTACGGTACTTTGGGGTTCAGGATGCGGGCAATCGTCATGTTGCCGTTGATCATCAAACCCAAGGTATGACCGTCGGTGGACTTGGCCACAAAATCGGCCGCGATGTTGCCACCGGCACCGACCTTGTTTTCCACCACGACGTTTTGGCCCAGTGCTTTGGCCAAAGGCTCTGCCAAAGCGCGAGCGCTCAGGTCGGGGCTGGAGCCTGCGGGAAAGCCCACCACCAGGCGCACGGTTTGGGTGGGCCAATCGGCGGCCCAAGCCGGGGCCATGCCCAGTGCCAACAAGGCGCAGGCGGCATGATGCGCCCAGCGAGGTGAAAGCTGTAACCGCTTGCCGATGTTCATGGTGAATTCCTCAAGATGCAAAACAGCCGTCACTTTAGCGCAGCGCGGGCACTTGTTTGGGGATCGTCCTTGGCCGTGACAGCCCAAAAAAATACCCGGTCAAGACCGGGTATGGCGCTCGGTGGCAGTGGCAAAAGCCAAGCTGCAGATCAGGCGAATTCGACCAAGGCTTTCTTCATTTTTTTCATGGCCGCCACTTCAATCTGACGGATGCGCTCGGCGCTCACGCCGTATTCGTCGGCCAGGTCGTGCAGAGTCATGCCACCGGAGCCGTTGTCATTCACTTTGAGCCAGCGCTCTTCCACGATGCGGCGACTGCGATCGTCCAGTGCATTGAGCGCAGTGGCCAAGCCATCGCTGGCCATCACGTCACGCTGGTGCGCTTCGATCATGGCCGTGGGTTCGTGGTTGACGTCGGCCAAGTAGGCAATCGGGCCAAAGGCCTGCTCGCCATCGTCAGAAGGTGCGGGGTCCAAAAGCACATCGCCGCCAGACATGCGCATTTCCATCTCGCGCACGTCTTCGCGCTTGACGTTCAGGCTGTGGGCCATCGAGTCAACCTGCGCTGGTGTCAGCGTGTCGCGGTGCGTGCCTTCATCGGCGTCTGCTTTGTAACCTTGCTTCATCGAGCGCAGGTTGAAAAACAGTTTGCGCTGGGCCTTGGTGGTCGCCACCTTGACCATGCGCCAGTTTTTCAGGATGTATTCGTGAATCTCGGCCTTGATCCAGTGCAGCGCGTAGCTCACCAGGCGCACGCCTTGGTCGGGGTCGAAACGCTTGACGGCCTTCATCAGGCCCACGTTGCCTTCCTGAATCAGGTCGCCATGTGGCAGGCCATAGCCCAAGTATTGGCGGGACACCGACACCACCAAGCGCAGGTGCGAGAGCACCAGCTTGCGGGCGGCTTCGATGTCGTCGTTGGCCCTGAGCTGGCGGGCGGCCTCTTGCTCTTCCTCAAGGGTGAGCATGGGCATGCGGTTGACCGCAGAAATGTAAGCGTCCAGATGGCCGAGCGAGGGCACCACAGCCCATGGATTGCTCAGCGTCATCGCAGTGGTGGGCGAACCAGTTTGAATGTTCATACCAGAACTCCTTTCAGAATACTGAGATATTAGCACTCCGCAGGGGAGAGTGCTAAGTGGTGTGGGCTGATGCCGCGAGGACATCAGGGTTTTCCATGATTTTGCAGGGCGTTGCAGGCGGTGGTCTGTGGGCTGGCTGACATTCCAGACCCTTATTTCGGCGTGATCTGTGGCTTGAATTCGGCTGGGCAATCAGCTCAAAAGGGCCTGTGCAAACTCCCGGGCATCGAAGGTTTCGAGGTCTTCCAGCTTTTCGCCCACCCCGATGAAATACACCGGAATCGGTTTTTCGCGGGCAATGGCGCACAGCACGCCGCCTTTGGCCGTGCCATCGAGCTTGGTTACGATCAGGCCGGTCAGCCCCAAAGTGTCGTCAAAGGCCCGCACTTGGGCCAGGGCGTTCTGGCCGGTGTTGCCGTCGATCACCAGCAGCACCTCGTGCGGGGCCGTGCTGTCGGCTTTTTGCACCACGCGCTTGATTTTTTTCAACTCTTCCATCAGGTGCGTTTGTGTCGGCAAACGGCCGGCCGTGTCCACCAGCACCACATCGCGGCCCCGGGCGCGGCCTGCGGTGACGGCATCAAAGCTGACGGCAGCCGGGTCGCCGCCTTGCTGGCTGACAATCTCGACAGTGTTGCGGTCGGCCCAAACGGCCAGTTGCTCCTTGGCCGCCGCACGGAAGGTGTCGGCCGCCGCCAACAGCACGCTCAGGCCTTCGTCGGCCAGGTGCTTGGTCAATTTGCCAATGGAGGTGGTTTTTCCTGCGCCATTGACGCCCGCCACCATGATCACGGTGGGTTGGTGATCGCCAATCGACAAGGGTTTTTGCAGGGGCAAAAGCAGGTCGGTGATGGCATCGGCCAGCAAGGTCTTGACCTGTGAGGCTTCAGTGGTTTTGGTCTCTTTTACGCGGCGTTTGAGGTCTTGCAGCAAATGCTCGGTGGCTTTGACGCCTGTATCGGCCATCAGCAACGCTGTTTCCAGCTCTTCATAGAGTTCGTCGTCAATCCGGGTGCCGGTGAAGACGGTGGCGATGCTGGAGCCCGTCTTGCGCAAGCCCGCCTTCAAACGGTCCAGCCAAGCTTGGCGGGCCACAGGGGGTGCTGTCGGGGGTGCCGTCGGCGGGGTTGCTGCGGCGTTGGGCACCGGCGTGGCCGCATCGATGGCGGTGAGCGCCGCGGGGCCAGTTACCGCGTCTGAGGCAGCAGCAGATGGCTGCGACACAGGCTCAGCGTGGGCTGCAGCAGGTGCTGCGACCAAGCCCGAGACCGGGGCTGGAACGGATTGAGCCTCGGGTGGTGGGGATTTTTTTTTGAAGAAACTGAACATGGTGTGGATTTCAAGGATCATGCATTCTATGAAACCGAACTTTCTCTGGGGTATCGCTGTCGCCACCGCCTTGCTGGCCGCAGCTGGGGGCGTATCGGCCCAAGCCCCTCAAGCCAGGCAGGCAGCCACCGGGCAAGCCAGCGGCACAGCCTCGGCCCAGGTGCACAACTTCACTTTGGCCAACGGCATGGCGCTGTGGGTCAAACCCGACCGCCGAGCCCCCACTGCCGTGCACATGGTCTGGCTACGGGTGGGCTCGATGGACGAGGTAGATGGCACCAGTGGCGTGGCCCATGTGCTCGAGCACATGCTGTTCAAGGGCACGCCCAATTTGGCTGCGGGTGAATTTTCGCGCCGGGTGGCCGCTTTGGGTGGGCGCGAAAACGCTTTCACCTCCAAAGACTACACAGGCTATTACCAGCAAATTCCGTCCAGCCAGCTGGAAGCTGTGATGCGCCTGGAGGCTGACCGCTTTGCCAACAACCAGTGGCCCGATGCCGAATTTGCCAAAGAGCTGGAGGTGGTCAAAGAGGAGCGTCGCCTGCGCACCGACGACAACCCCCGTGCCCAGTTGCACGAAATGCTGGCAGCCACCGCTTTGTCGGCATCGCCGTATCGCCGCCCTATCGTGGGCTGGATGAGCGATCTGGAAGCCATGACGGCGCAAGACGCCCGAGATTTTTACCGCAAGTGGTACACACCGGCCAACGCGGTCGTGGTGGTCGCGGGCGATGTCGATCCTTTGCAGGTGAAAGCACTGGCCGAAAAATACTACGGTTTGATGCCTGCCCGGCCCGTGGCCGAGCGCAAGCCTCAGCAAGAGCCCGCTCAGCAAGGCTTGCGCCGGTTCGAGTTCAAAGCGCCTGCCGAACAGTCGTATGTCGCGCTGGCCTTCAAAGTGCCGCGCCTGGCCAGTCTGGAGGTCACACCCGAGCACGACGATGCCTTGGCCTTGACGGTGCTGGCGGCGGTGCTGGATGGCTACAGCGGTGCCCGCTTGGAGCGGGCCTTGACGCAGGGTGAGCAGCGTTTGGCCGACAGCGTGGGCGCACACAATGGTTTGATGGGCCGTGGCCCGCAGTTCTTTTATCTGGAAGGCGTGCCTGCTCCGGGCCAAACGCCCGAAGCGCTGGAAGTGGCCTTGCGTGCCCAGATCCAGCGCGTGGCCACCGCAGGGGTGACCGATGCCGAGTTGCAGCGTGTCAAGACCCAATGGGTGGCCAGTGAAATCTACAAGCTCGACTCGGTCTTCAACCAAGCCCGCGAATTGGGCGTGGCCTGGACGCTGGGCTTGCCAGCCGATCACGGCGCCCAATTGATCCAGCGCTTGCGCCAAGTGACCCCGTCCCAAGTGCAGGCAGTGGCTCAAAAATACTTTGGCGACGACAGCCTCACGGTCGCGACTTTGCGGCCGCAAGCGGTGTCGGGGCAGCCCCGTGCCAAGCGCGTTGTCCCTGGTGCGCGTCATTGAGTTGGGCATCGCCATTGGCCACTGACGTGAATGCACTTGCTTTGTTCTTTGCGGCGGGGTTCGGCTTCGGTTTTGACCGGTGTCTCGACCTGGATCTCGATGGCTGCCCCCTGCGAAACCCCGTGTGAAAGTAAACCCTCTATGTTGTTGATGTCTTCTGGTTCGCCTCACCCGCTTCGTTCATGGGGGCGACTGTCCCGTGTGGCCTGGCTGGCCAGTTGTTTGCTGGCCAGCACTTGGGCGCATGCCGCTTTGCCCATTCAACACTGGACACAAGCCAGTGGGGCCCGCGTGTACCTGGTCGAAAGCCACGCGATTCCCATGGTGGACGTGCAAATTGACCTGGATGCAGGCAGCCGCCGTGACCCCGCTGCGCAAGCGGGTCTGGCCTCGGTGATGGCCGGACAAATGTCCAGTGGTTTGCGTTCGGCACCTGCCAGGTCGGGGGCTTATGTGCAGGCACTGGATGAAAATCAAATCGGTGAAGCCTGGGCCGATCTGGGGGCCAGTTTTGGGGCCAGTGCGGGTGCGGACCGCATGGGTTTTTCGCTGCGCAGCCTGAGTTACCCAGACCTGCTGGACAAAGCCGTCGCGCTTGCCGCCCGGCAAATGGCTCACCCGTCGTTTCCCGAGGCCGTTTGGCTGCGTGACCGCGAACGCATCAGTGCAGCCATCCGAGAATCTCTGACAAAACCCGCCACCTTGGTGCAACAAAAATTTGCTTCGGCGGTGTACGGTGTGCACCCTTACGGTTACCGCACCACACCCGAGTCCTTGTCACGCATCGGTGTGCAGGACCTGCACACTTTGCATGCCCAATCCTTGCAAACTTGCCGCGCATCGGTGAGCGTAGTGGGGGCACTCACCCGGGCGCAGACCGATGCGCTGGTCACGCGTTTGCTGGCGCTGTGGCCCAATACCTCGGCGTGCAAGCCCTTGCCTACGGTGCCCGAAGTGGCCCCTTTGGCTGAAGCACAAAACCTGAGCGTGCCTTTTGATTCGGCCCAGGCCCACGTGTTGATCGGCCAGCCGGGTTACAAGCGCAATGACCCGGATTTCTTTGCCTTGTTGGTGGGCAACCACATTTTGGGTGGCGGGGGATTCGTGTCGCGCCTGACCGAACAGGTGCGCGAAAAGCGCGGCTTGAGCTACAGCGTGTACAGCTATTTTTCACCCGGCTTGCATGCCGGGGCGTTCACGGTGGGTTTGCAAACCCGCCCTGACCAGGCCACCCAAGCCGTGGCCGTGGCCAAAGAAGTGGTGCAAGGCTTTGTGAGCGCAGGCCCAACCGAGGCCGAATTGTTGGCCGCCAAATCCAATCTGGTGGGCGGATTCGCGCTGCGCATCGACAGCAACCGCAAGCTGCTGGACAACGTGGCCAACATCGCCTGGAACCGCTTGCCACTCAATTACCTGGACACCTGGACCCAGCAAGTCGAGCGCGTGAGCCTGGACGATGTGCGCCGCGCCATGGCCCGGGTGCTGCAGCCTCAGCGCATGGTCACCGTGGTGCTGGGCGCGCAGCCCTGAGGCGCGAATGTGGGGTCATGGCCTTTACACTTACAGCCTATGCCCTCATCCAAATCTTCACGCCAGGCGACCAGCGGCGCAGCCCGAAAGCCCGCCGCTAAAAAGCCCCAGCACCGGGTCCCCAAAGGCCCGCCTTCGCACGAAATCCGCATCATTGGCGGGCAATGGCGCCGCACCCGGCTGAAAGTCATCGACAAACCGGGTCTGCGCCCCACCCCCGACCGCGTGCGTGAAACCCTGTTCAACTGGCTGGGCCAAGATCTGAGTGGCTGGCGCTGCGTGGATGCGTTTGCGGGCACGGGTGTGCTGGGGCTGGAGGCTGCATCGCGCGGCGCGGCCCATGTGCTGATGGTCGAGCAAGACGCCGTGTTGGTGCGTGACTTGCAAGACAATGCCATGCGCCTCAAAGCCAGCATGGTCAGTGTGCAGCGCGGGGATGCTGTGACCACGTTGGCCCGTTTGCCTGCGGGCAGCGTGGATTTGGTGTTCATCGACCCCCCCTTTGACGGCCCTTTGTTTGAACCCGCCCTGAAAGCCGCAGCCAAAGCGGTGCCTGCAGGCGGCTGGATCTACCTCGAAGCGCCCGTGCAGTGGCCGGCCGAGGCCTTGGCTGCTTTGGGCTTGCAATGCGAGCGCCACCTCAAAGCGGGTGCGGTGCATGCCCACCTGTTGCAGCGCACCGCATAAATTCCCGATGTCACTTCATCTGCCCGCAAGGAGCCTGCCATGAGCCGATCCGCCTCTGTCACCGCTGTGTACTCCGGCACGTTTGACCCGCTGACCCTGGGCCACGAAGATGCGATCCGGCGTGCCGCCCAGATGTTTGACCAAGTCATCATTGCTGTGGCCCGTGCGCACCATAAAAACACCATGTTCTCGCTGGATGAGCGCTTGGCGCTGGCGCAGGCCGCACTGGTCGATTGCCCCAACGTGAAGGCGATGCCGTTTGACGGCCTGATCGTGGAGTTTGTGCGTGCGCAAAACGCCCAGCTCATCGTGCGCGGTTTGCGCTCGGTGACCGATTACGACTACGAAACTCAAATGGCGGGCATGAACCGCCATCTGGCCCCTGAGGTGGACACCGTGTTTTTGCACACCAGTGCGGGCGTGCAACACATCAGCAGCACCTTGGTGCGCGAGATCTCCAAACTGGGCGGTGATGTGTCGGGCTTGGTCTCAGCGCCGGTGCTCAATGCTTTGCAAGCCAAGGTGGCGACCAAGCACTGAGGCTCAAAGCTCCGCGCCTTCCACCAAAAATCGCACCCGCTTTTGGCCCTGCCACTCGTCGGCGTCCAGCCGATAAGCCAGTTTCACCCGTGCAGGCAAAGGCTCGGTGCGGCCAAACCAGATACCGTCGACCGGCTGGCCTTGGTGTTTCATCTTGAGTGACAGGTGCTTTTCGCCCACCAGCCTCTGCGACACCACTTCGATTTCTTCGCAAAACACGGGCGGCGCAAAACCTTGCCCCCAGACTTCGTGGTGCAGCATCTCCACCAAGTCCACCCGGCGGTATTCGGCGGGCAAGGGGCCGTCGGTTTCCAAGCGGCGCTGCAGCGTGGCGGCGTCCAGCCATTCCAGCGCCACTTGGCTCAGCGTTTCCTCGAACACATCCAGGTGTTCTTCGGCAATGGTGCAGCCCGCCGCCATGGCATGGCCGCCAAAGCGCAGCAGCACGCCGGGCGCGCGTTTGGCCACCAGGTCGAGCGCGTCGCGCAAATGGAAGCCTGCAATCGAGCGGCCCGAGCCCTTCAGTTCGTGTTCTTTGCCCGGTGCGCTGCTGGCAGCAAAGACAAAGGTGGGGCGGTGCAGTTTGTCCTTGATGCGCGAGGCCACGATGCCCACCACGCCTTCGTGAAAATCCGGATCGAACACGCAAATGGCGGGTGGTGGCTCGTCGCCTTCGTCAAAGAGCGACTCGGCCATCTCCATCGCCATCTCGCGCATGTCGCCCTCGATCACGCGGCGCTCGCGGTTGATCGCGTCCAGCTGTTTGGCCAGTTCGTCGGCGCGGCCCGTGTCGTCGGTCAGCAGGCACTCGATGCCCAGCGTCATGTCGGCCAGACGGCCTGCGGCGTTGATGCGCGGTCCCAAAGCGAAGCCAAAGTCAAAGGTGGTGGCCTTGGCGGTTTCGCGGCTGGCTGCACGCATCAGCGCCGCCATGCCCGGCGGCAAAGCACCCGCACGCACGCGGCGCAGGCCTTGCGCCACCAAGCGGCGGTTGTTGGGGTCGAGCTTGACCACGTCGGCCACGGTGCCCAAAGCCACCAGCGGCAGCAGGGCGTCCAGCCGGGGTTGGTTGCTGGCATCGAATACCCCTCTTTGGCGCAGCTCGGCCCGCAGGGCCAGCAGCACATAAAACATCACGCCCACGCCCGCGATGGATTTGCTGGTGAAGTTGCAGCCCGGTTGGTTGGGGTTGACGATGACTTCGGCGCTGGGCAATTCGCTGCCCGGCAGGTGGTGGTCGGTCACCAGCACCTGCAGGCCCAGCGCTTGCGCCGCCTGCACACCCGCCACGCTGGCGATGCCGTTGTCCACGGTGATCAAGACATCTGCGCCCTGGGCGTGCACCCGCTGGGCGATGGTGGGGGTCAGGCCATAGCCGTCCACCACCCGGTCGGGCACCAAATAGCTGACGTTTTGGGCGCCCAGCATGCGCAGACCGCGCACGCCCACGGCGCAGGCCGTGGCCCCGTCGCAGTCGTAATCGGCCACGATGCACAGGCGCTTGCTCTGCGCCATGGCGTCAGCGAGCATCTTGGCCGCTTCGTTGGTGCCCAACATGCCGGCCGGAGGCAGTAGCAAGTTCAGCGCGTCGTCGAGTTCGTCTTTGGACTGCACGCCACGGGCCGCATACAGGCGGGCCAGCAGCGGGTGGATGCCCGCTTGTTCCAGTGCCCAGGCGCTGCGGGGTGGCACATCTCGGGTGAGCAAATTCATGGGGTGATCAAGGCGGTCAATGCCGCCGCAGGTGAGGTTTTGTTGAAGACACGCGCAATGCGCTGGTGCCAGGCGGCAGGGGCGGGCGTGTAGGTGTGGGCGGTGTGCTCGCTGCACAGGCTGAGCGTGCCCTGACCGGTGGCTTTCAGGTGCTTGAGCATGTCGGCCACCGCTGTGGCGTCCAGCGTTTGCCAGGTTTTTCGCCAGGTTTGCATGTCGCCGTGCAAGGCGCTGGAGCGCAAGGCCTCTGACACGGTCACGGACTGCGCCGTCGCTTGGCTGCCCACAGGCAAGGTGCCTGCGCCGTGCATCCAAAAGGCATTGACGGTGTGCTGCCTGCGGGCGTCGCGGGCATCGTTGACCGGGTGGTTGTACAGCAGCATCTGCATCTCGCTTTGCAGACGCTGCAAAGGCCGCAAGGCCGGGTGCTCGGGCATCCAGTGCTTCACGTTTTGGCCAATCACACGGTCCAGCGAGGCGGCGGGCACGTCGGCCAGCATCTTGCCTTGGGCATGCCAGCGCAAAGCGCTGTGCCAGGTGACTTGCAGGCCGTCTTCTTGCAAAAACGGCTGCATGGCCTGCAGCAGTTGCTGTGATTCTTCGTCAGACAGGTGCAAATGCGAAGGGTCGGCCATCACCACTTGGTCCATGCCAATTTGCCAGTGGCAGGGCGTCATCCAGGCTTGTGGGGCGGCACTGACTGCGCCTTGCTGTGACTGGTGCCATGCGGCCCAGGGCAGGGTGTCGGTCTCGTGGGGCCAGCCCAGGGCTTGGGCTTGCAGGCGTTCGTGTGGCAGGTGCAGCGGTGTGCGTTCGGCGTCTTGCAGCACCTGCTGGCGCTGCAAAAGGGCCAACAGCGCTTGCAAATTCGGCAAGGGTAAGCCCGCCAAAGCCTCTTGGCCGTTGAAGCTGTGGCTGGCCGCGTAGGGAATGATCAGGTGCATGGGCCCGATTGTCGCAGGCCCCCTCTTTAGAGCCAGCGGGGCCTGATGAATTTCAGGACCGGTGCAAATGACGCAAGGACATGCGCTCGATGAGCTTGTCTTTCAAAATCCAGTGGTGGCCCAAGGCGGCAGCTATGTGCAATCCGATCAGCCAATAGCTGACCACACCCATGGTTTCGTGCAAATCCTTGATTTGTTTGGAAAAAGCTTTGTCCGGTGCGATCAACGCAGGCAACTCAAACCCCAAAAATGGGATGGGTTTTCCGGCTGCACTCAGGGACAACCAACCTAACAGGGGCATGCCAATCATCACGACGTAAAGCGCAATATGGGCCAACTGAGCCAAGCCATTGACCAAAGCCCCACCCGGAATAGGGGCGGGTTTGGGCTGTGGAGTGAGGACTCGGCTTGCGATGCGCAACAAAGCCAGGGACAACACGACCAGGCCGACGATGAAATGAATGGTTTTCATCATCTCGCGCGGTTCAGTGCCTTTTTCAAACAGCACACGCAATTCAATGCTGGCAAATACGGCGATGAAAAGCCCAAACATGATCCAGTGCAATGCGATCAGGGTGGGGCTGTAATGCGCTGCTGCGGGCGTGTTCGTGGAGGGTGGGATTTTCATGGCAGTGGTTAAAAATGAGTTATTTGGTTTGTTGATTATTCTTGCGCTAGATGATGTCAGTCTGAAGACACAGGCCTTCAGAAGTTGACCAAGGTCCGCGCCCTTGCACAGGGCGCTCAGCCTGCGTGTCCGGGTCTTGGGTCGATATGGGGCGATCCGTTTGGGGTATTCGTCACAATAGGGCCATGTCATTTTTCAAAAACATTCCCTACGAGCTGGTGCTGGGTTGGCGCTATACGCGTGCAGGCCGCGCCACCCGGCGCAATGGCTTCATTTCCTTTATCTCGGGTGTGTCCATGATGGGCATTGGCCTGGGCGTGGCGGCGCTGATCATCGTGCTGAGCGTGATGAACGGGTTTCAAAAAGAAGTGCGCGACCGCATGCTGGGCGTGGTCTCGCACATCGAGGTCTATGCCGCCGATGGCGCTGCCGTGGCCGATTTGCCTGCTTTGCTGGCCCGCCTGAAGGCCCACCCGCAGGTGGTGGGTGCGGCGCCCTTCATCACGGCGCAGGCTTTGCTGGCGCGGGGCGAGGACATGAAGGGCGTGCTGGTGCGCGGCATTGACCCGGCCTTGGAGCCTGAAGTCAGTGATTTGTCATCGGACACGCAGGTCGGGGTGTTGTCGCGTTTGCAATCGGGCGGTTTTGGTTTGGTGTTGGGGCGCGATTTGGCCAGCAACCTGGGGGTGCAGTCGGGCGACCCGGTGACTTTGGTCTCTCCTTCGGGCCAGATCACACCTGCGGGGGTGGTGCCGCGCATGAAACAGATGGGTGTGGTGGGCACGTTTTCTTCAGGCCACTACGAATACGACTCGGCCCTGGCGCTCATGCACGTTGATGATGCTGCCCGCATGTTCCGCTTGGAAGGCCCCAGCGGCGTGCGCCTGAAGTTGCGTGATTTGCATTTGGCGCGTGAAGTGGCGCGTGACTTGCAATTGGTTTTGGGCCCGCAGTTTTTTGTGCGCGACTGGACCCAGCAAAACAAGACCTGGTTTGCTGCCGTGCAGGTCGAAAAACGCATGATGTTCATCATCCTCACCCTCATCGTGGCGGTGGCGGCCTTCAACCTGGTCAGCACGCTGGTGATGACAGTCACCGACAAGCGCGCCGACATCGCCATCTTGCGCACGCTGGGTGCCAGCCCACGCAGCATCATGGGCATATTTGTGGTGCAAGGTGCCACCGTGGGCGTGATCGGCACCATGAGTGGCTTGTTGTTGGGCCTGTTGGTGGCCTTCAACATTGACGTGATCGTGCCCGCGCTGGAAACGCTGTTCAATGCCAGCTTTTTGCCACGCGACATTTACCTGATCAGCCGCATGCCCAGCGAACCGCTGGCCAGCGACATTTTCCCGGTGGCGATCATTTCCTTGGTGCTGGCTTTTGTGGCCACGCTCTACCCCAGCTGGCGTGCCAGCCAGGTCAATCCGGCAGAGGCGCTGCGTTATGAATGAGATGAAAAACGAAGTGGTGCTGAAGGCCCAGGGCCTGACCAAGCGCTTCACCGAAGGGCGTTTGGACGTGACCGTGCTGCAAGGCGTCGATCTGGAGGTCCACGCTGGACAGACCTTGGCCATCGTGGGCGCCTCGGGTTCGGGCAAAAGCACCTTGCTGCATTTGCTGGGCGGGCTGGATGCGCCCACCCAGGGCACGGTGCAGCTCAAAGGGCAGTTGTTGTCGGCCTTGAGTGCCACCGAGCAAGGCCAGTGGCGCAACCGCTACCTCGGCTTTGTCTACCAATTCCACCATTTGCTGCCCGAGTTCAGCGCTTTGGACAACGTGGCCATGCCCTTGTGGATTCGCAGGCAAGACCGCGCCGAAGCCGCCGCTGTGGCTACCCAGTGGTTGCAGCGTGTGGGCTTGGGTGAACGTGTTCACCACCGTCCTTCGGAGCTGTCAGGTGGCGAGCGCCAGCGCGTGGCCCTGGCCCGCGCCTTGGTGAACGACCCGGCCTGTGTGCTGGCCGACGAGCCCACCGGCAACCTGGACCGCGAAACCGCCGACGGTGTGTTTGCGCTGATGCTGCAACTGGCCCGCGAACGTGGCACCGCTTTTGTGGTGGTCACGCACGACCAGGCCTTGGCCGCACGCTGCGACCGGCAGTTGCACTTGGTCAAGGGCGTGCTGCAAGCGCCTGTTTGAGTCCGCTAGAAAATTCTGACGCAGGATGTGGATCGACACCCATTGCCATCTGGATGCGGCCGAGTTTGACGCCGACCGCGATGCGGTGCGCCATGCGGCCCGACAGGCGGGTGTAGCGCGCTGCGTGATCCCGGCGGTGCACGCCAAACACTGGGCCGAAGTGGCGCAATTGGCCGAGCAGCATGGCGATGCCTATGCTTTGGGCATCCACCCTTTGTATGTGCCGCAGGCCCAAGAGGCCGATTTGCTATTGCTTGACCGTGCCCTGACCGAGCGCCGTGGTGACCCGCGCTTGGTGGCGGTGGGCGAGATCGGTCTGGATTTTTTTGTACCTGCGCTGTGCACAGCCGAGATGCGCGCACGCCAATGGTTTTTTTACACCGCGCAACTGAAACTGGCGCAGCAGCACGGTCTGCCCGTGATCTTGCATGTGCGCCGTTCAGCCGATCTTTTGCTCAAAGGCTTGCGCCAGTGGCCGGTCACTTCGGGCATCGCGCACGCCTTCAATGGCAGCAGCCAACAAGCGCAAGCTTTTGTCGACCGGGGCTTTGCTTTGGGTTTTGGCGGCACGCTGACGTACGAGCGGTCTTTGCAGCTGCGCCGCCTGGCCCGCGATCTGCCTTTGAGCGCCATCGTGCTGGAAACCGATGCGCCCGACATTCCGCCGCACTGGCTTTACCAAACCGCAGAGCAGCGGGCGCAGGGCGCAGCACAAGGGCGCAACAGTCCGGCCGAGTTGCCCCGCATCGCGCAGGTGCTGGCCGAATTGCGGGGCGCATCGCTTGCCGATGTGGCCGCAGCCACCTGTTGCAATGCGCAGCGGGCCTTGCCCAAACTGGCGGCTTTATGACGGCGTGTGTACCTGGGGTGCCCCTGGTTGCGGGCACGCCCACCCGTTTGCAAGGGCTTCGGCCTTTGGTGGGGCCCCACACGCGGGTGTTGGTGCTGGGCAGTTTCCCCAGCGTCAAGTCCTTGCAGTTGCAGCAGTATTACGCCCACCCGCAAAACCATTTTTGGCCCATCATGCAGGCCCTGTGGCCCGATGCGCCTTGGCCGGGCGACAAAGATTACGCGTGGCGCTGCCAGTGTTTGCTGGCGCAGGGCGTTGGCGTGTGGGATGTGTATGCGCAATGCGAGCGCGAGGGCAGCCTGGACAGCGCCATTCGTGCGGCGCAGCTGAACGACTTTCCGGCTTTGCTGAAGCGCTGCCCCAACTTGGACGTTATCGCCCACAACGGCGGCGAAAGCTTTCGCCACGCCAAAGCGCTCGGAAAAATGCTGGCGTTGGCCGGTTTGGCCGAAAGAGTTGAGCTGCATCGCCTACCATCGACCAGTCCAGCGAATGCGTCGTGGACCTTTGAACAAAAACTCACTGCCTGGCGGGCAGTGCTGACCCCATGAGCCGAAAAAAATCCTCCACCCCCAGCCTTGAGCTGCCCGAAGTCAATTTCTCCGAAGACGGCGAGATCCGTTACCTGCACTTGGGCACCGAATGGATTCAGGGCTCGATGTTCCTGGACAGGCCCTTCGACATCGAGCTGGAATATGTACAGCGCATGTTTGGCTGGTTGCTCTTTTTCCCGCACGCGGAAGTCAAGGGCGCGCACGCCATGCAGCTGGGTTTGGGCGCGGGCACCATCACCAAGTTTTGCTACAAAAAACTCAAGATGACCTGCACTGCGGTCGAGCTCAACCCCGGTGTGCTGCACGCCTGCCGGGGCTGGTTCCGTCTGCCGCCGGACGACGAGCGCTTGCGTGTCGTGCTGGCCGATGCGGCCCTGGAAATTCAAAAGGACGAATGGCGTGGCACGGTCGATGCCCTGCAGGTCGATCTGTATGACGAAGAAGCGGCTGCGCCTGTGCTGGATACGCCCGACTTTTACCGTCACTGCCGTGAACTGCTGACCCAGCAAGGCTGTATGACTGTGAATTTGTTTGGCCGTTCGTCCAGTTATGGCGAAAGCGTTGAGAAGATTTGCGCGGCATTTGGCGAAGACGCGGTGTGGATTTTCAAACCCACCCGTGAAGGCAACGCCATTGTGCTGGCCCAGCGCACCGCCACTCGCCCGTCGCGCGATGCCTTGATGTCGGCTGCCGCCGCCATGGAGACCCAATGGGGTCTGCCCGCACCGAAATGGCTCAAGGTCTTCAAACCCTTGACCAAATAAGTCCACGCCAAGCCACGCAGCGGGATGTGCGTGCATGAAGATTACCTAGGGTAAACCATGGGTTCTTTGCCCCTGAGGCATAGGTGTAAGCCACATCGCTGCAGCGGCAATGTTCACGCAGAATCTCAACAACTCAAATCAGAGGAGATATCTCGTGAACATCAAGAGTCAAAAAGACTTTTTTTCCGGACTGTTTTACACAGTGGCCGGTTCGGCCTTCGCCTACGGTGCCACCAACTACACGGTGGGCACGGGTGCCCGCATGGGGCCTGGCTACTTTCCGCTGCTGTTGGGCATTTTGTTGGCACTGATTGGTGCCTTCGTGATGTTCAAAGCCCTGACGGTAGAAACGCAAGACGGTGACAAGATCGGCTCGTGGGCCTGGAAGCCCTTGCTTTTCATCATTTCTGGCAACGTGTTGTTTGGCATTTTGTTGGGTGGTTTGCCCAGTTTGGGCGTGCCTGCCATGGGCTTGATCGCGGCGATTTTTGGCACCACCCTGGTGGTCAGCTTGGCGGGCGACACCTTCAAGCTCAAAGAAGTCCTGGTTCTGGCGACGATCTTGTCGATCGGCAGCTACGGCGCTTTCGTGTTGCTGCTCAAGCTGCAGTTCCCCGTCTGGCCCACATTCATCACCGGTTGAGGAGAAATAATTCATGGAACTGTTTGACAACCTCGCCCTCGGTTTTGGGGTGGCTTTCACCTTTCAAAACCTGATTTACGCGTTCATCGGCTGTTTGCTGGGCACCCTGATCGGCGTCTTGCCTGGCGTGGGCCCTGTGGCCACCATCGCCATGCTGCTGCCTGCCACCTACGCATTGCCCCCAGTGGCTGCGTTGATCATGCTGGCCGGTATTTATTACGGCGCTCAATACGGCGGTTCTACCACCGCCATCTTGGTTAACTTGCCCGGTGAAGCCTCGTCGGTCGTGACCATGATCGATGGTTACCAAATGGCCCGCAAAGGCCGCGCTGGTCCTGCTTTGGCAGCGGCCGGTTTGGGTTCTTTCTTTGCCGGTTGCGTGGGCACCTTGATTTTGGCGGCCTTCGCTGGCCCCTTGACCGAAGTGGCCTTCAAGTTCGGCCCTGCCGAATACTTCTCGCTGATGATTTTGGGCTTGATCGGTGCTGTGGTGCTGGCTTCGGGTTCCTTGATCAAGGCCGTGGGCATGATCGTTTTGGGTTTGCTGATGGGCTTGATCGGCACCGACGTGAACTCGGGTGTGGCACGTTTCAGCTTCGATATTCCTGAACTGACCGACGGCGTGGGTTTCATCACCATTGCCATGGGCGTGTTCGGTTACGGCGAGATCATCTCCAACCTGTCCAAGCCCGAAGAAGAGCGCGAAGTTTTCACTGCCAAAGTGACGGGTTTGATGCCCACAGCCGAAGACTTCAAGAACATGGTGCCCGCCGTTTTGCGCGGTACCTTCTTGGGTTCTGCCTTGGGCATCTTGCCCGGTGGCGGTGCACTGCTTGCGGCTTTTGCGGCCTACACCATCGAGAAGAAAACCAAGCTCAAGCCAGGCGAAGTGCCTTTTGGTCAAGGCAACATCCGTGGTGTGGCGTCTCCTGAGTCGGCCAACAACTCGGCTTCGCAAACCTCTTTCATTCCTTTGCTGACTTTGGGTATCCCACCCAACGCGGTGATGGCTTTGATGGTGGGTGCCATGACCATTCACAACATCCAGCCTGGCCCTCAGGTCATGACCAGCAACCCCGAGTTGTTCTGGGGCCTGATCGCCTCGATGTGGATCGGCAACGCCATGTTGATCATCTTGAACCTGCCATTGATCGGCATCTGGATCAAGCTTCTCACCGTGCCTTATCGCTGGTTGTTCCCTGCCATCGTGCTGTTCTGCGCGATCGGTGTTTATTCGACCAACAACAACACCTGGGACATCTGGATGGTGGCCATGTTTGGTGTGGTGGGTTACACCTTCATCAAGCTGGGCATGGAGCCTGCACCTTTGTTGTTGGGCTTCATCTTGGGCCCGATGATGGAAGAAAACCTGCGCCGCGCCATGCTCTTGTCGCGTGGTGACTGGAGCGTGTTTGTGACCCGTCCCTTGTCTGCAGGCCTGTTGGCTGCGGCTGTGTTGTTGCTGGTCATCGTGGCTCTGCCATCGATCAAGTCCAAGCGCGAAGAGGCTTTCGTGGAAGAGTGATTTTTTCCACTTGACTGTGTACAACGGCCTCTTCGGAGGCCGTTGTCATTGGTGCTGCACGTATCGAGTGTGGTCATGTCACTTGGGTGCAGCATGCACGCACTGTGTCTGAGAAAATCGTTTTCTTTGTTGCTTGGCAAGTTCGTCTTGCAGAGGATTGCTTCCATGAAAAAAAGACATTTCCTGAGTGGTTTGTGTGTCGCGGCCCTTGCCTTTGGCAGTGGCGGCATGGCGCAAGCCCAGTCCTACCCCGTCAAACCCGTGCGTTTGATCGTGCCGTTCCCGGCCGGTGGTGCCACCGATTTGTTTGCCCGAACGCTGTCACAAAAGCTCGGCGAAAAAATGGGCACGACGCTGGTGGTCGAGAACCGCCCAGGCGCTGGCGGCACTCTGGGCTCCGACTTGGCAGCCAAGGCCAGCCCCGATGGCTACACCTTGTTGCTGTCCACCTCCAGCACGCACTCGATTGGCCCGAACCTGAACCCGCGCATGCCCTATGACGCGGTCAAAGACTTCACCCCTATCAGCCAAGTGGGCAACGCGCCCAGCATCATGCTGGTGCCCAACAGCTCCCCAGCCAAGACGGTGAAGGAATGGATCGAGTACGCCCAAAAAAATCCGGGTCGCTTGAACTACGCCTCTAGCGGCAACGGCACCATCGTGCAGTTGACGGCCGAGTTGTTCAAAGCCCAGGCCAATCTGTTTGTGGTGCACATACCCTACAAAGGCACGGCTTTGGCCATTCCCGATCTGGTCAGTGGCAAAGTGGACGTGCTGTTTGACAGCTTGCCCACCGGCTTGCCGCATGTGCGCGATGGCCGTTTGCGTGCGCTGGGTGTGACATCGCTCAAAGCCACGCCGCTGGCCCCAGGTGTGCCGCCAATCGCCGATGTTTTGCCTGGTTACGAATCCACCACCTGGTTTGGCTTGTTTGGCCCCAAGGGTTTGCCGCCTGAGGTGGTTGCCCGCGTCAACACCGCTGCCAACCAAGTGTTGCAAGACCCAGAAGTCATCGACAAGCTGCAACGCTTTGGCATCGAGCCCGTGGGCGGCACGCCAGCGCAATTCACCAGCATGCTGGCCAAAGAGTCAGCCAAATGGAAAAAGACCATTACCGAACGCAAGATCACCCTGGACTGACATGCATTTTCAAAACCAATACCCCTACACCAGCACCCGCTTGCCCCTGTTTGCCCGCAACGTGGTGTCCACCTCGCACCCGCTGGCCGCGCAAGCGGGCTTGCGCATGATGCTCAAGGGCGGCAACGCGGTCGATGCCGCCATCGCCGCGGCGGCCGTCATCACCTTGACCGAGCCCGTGAGCTGCGGCCTGGGCTCGGATGCGTTTGCCATTTTGTGGGACGGCAAAGAGCTGCACGGCCTGAACTCGTCAGGCCCGGCCCCCGCCACCTGGACGCCTGATTACTTTCACCGCAAATACGGCACCGATGCCCTCACGCCACCCAAGCGGGGCTTTGACTCGGTCACCGTGCCCGGTGCGGTGGCGGGTTGGGTCGCTTTGAGTGAGCGCTTTGGCAAGTTGCCTTTTGCCGACCTGCTGGAGCCCGCCATCGAAGTGGCTGAGCGCGGTTATTTGATTCCTGTGGTGGTGCAGCAAAAGTGGGCAGCGGCCACGCCCGAGCTGCAGTCGCAACCCGGTTTTGCGCAGAGCTTTTTGCCTTGGGGCCGTGCGCCCGAGGTGGGTGAGCTGTTTCAGTTCAAAAACGCGGCGCGAGGCCTCAAAGCCATTGCCGCAACCAAGGGCCAGGCTTTGTACGGTGGCGAGATTGCCGAGGCCATTGAACGCTTTGCCAAAGAAAATGGCGGCAGCATCACCGCCAAAGACTTGGCCGACTTCAAGCCCGAGTGGGTCAAGCCGATTGCGCAAGACTACCGGGGCTACACCCTGCACGAGATTCCGCCCAACGGGCAGGGCATCGCCGCGCTGATCGCCCTGGGAATTCTGTCCAACTTTGACTTGGCCAGCCACGCTGTGGACGGTGTCGATTCGCAGCACCTGCAAATCGAAGCGATGAAGCTGGCCTTTGCCGATGTGTACCGCTATGTGGCCGATCCACGTTACATGGAAGTCACGCCTGAGCAGATGCTGGACCCGGCCTATTTGGCCAGCCGTGCCAAGCTCATCGACATGAAGAAGGCGCAAAACTTCCAGGCCGGCAACCCGGTCAAGGGCGGCACGATCTACCTCACGGCTGCCGATGAAAACGGCATGATGGTCAGCTTCATCCAGAGCAATTTCATGGGTTTTGGTTCGGGCGTGGTGGAGCCGACTTACGGCATCAGCCTGCAAAACAGGGGGCACGGTTTCAGCACCAACCCCCATGGCCCGAACATGGCCAATCTGGTCATGCCCGGCAAACGGCCTTTCCAGACCATCATCCCGGCCTTCCTGACCCAAGACGGCCAGCCGGTCATGAGCTACGGCGTGATGGGCGGCAATATGCAACCGCAGGGGCACATGCAAACCCTGGTGCGCATGCTCGACTACAAGCAAAACCCGCAAGCCGCTTGCGACGCACCGCGCTGGCGTTACAACACCGGCATGAACATCAACGTCGAAGCCGCGATGAATGGCCAGACCGTGCAGGACCTGATCGCCCGTGGCCATCAGCTGGACATCATCAACGACTCGTACCAAGACTTTGGTGCAGGCCAGTTCATTTGGCGCATGGGCGATCCAGCGGTAGAGGGCTACATGGCCGCCAGCGACCCACGCCGTGACGGGCAGGCTGTGGGCTTTTGATGCGCCCCTGCGCAACGCTACTTGCGCTCGTCCTTGCAGGTCTTTTGTCCGGCAGTCCGGCATGGGCCGAGCCGGTTTCTTGCGGCGTGGTGTTGATGCATGGCAAATGGGGAATGCCCCAATCGCCTAACCTCAAGCTTGTGGTGCAAAAGCTCGAGCCCGCTTGCCAGGTCAAGTTGCTGGAGATGCCCTGGTCTCGCCTGCGTTTGTATGACAAACCCTACGCCGAAGCTGTGGCGCAAATCCGCCAGGCTGTGAGCGAGTTCAGACAAGCGGGTGTGCAATGGGTCGCCGTGGGTGGGCAAAGTTTTGGTGCCAACGCCACGTTGGCGTACATGGCCCAAGTGGGTGATGTCGACGCAGTGCTGCCCATGGCACCGGGCCATGTGCCTGAAAACTTTTATCCGATACCTGAAGTTCGTCGCGGCATTGATGCCGCACGTCAAGCGGTGGCATCCGGGCAAGGCGATGCTTTGGTGGAGATGACCGACATCAACCAAGGCCAGCGCCGGGTGGTCAAGGCCCCTGCGGCTGCGTTGTGGAGTTATTTTGATCCGCAGGGCTGGGGCAATATGGCACTCAGCGCCCAGAACTCTCGCAAACCTGTACCGGTGTTCTGGGCCATTGGCACCCATGACTCGCTGTACCCTTCCAGCTCTGCCGCGATTTACCAAAAATTGCCTGCGCACGCTGACAGCCAATACCTGGTGGTGCAAGCGAACCATGCCACTACACCCGAGGTCGCGTCTGAAGCGTTGTTGAACTGGGTCAAAGCCCGCACGGGCCGTTGAACCATGCCTTCTTTCAAGTCTTCCAATATGACGGCCGGTTTGCTGATGGCCATGGCCGGTTCTATCGCCTTCAGTGGCAAGGCCATCATCGTCAAGCTGGCTTACCGTCATGGCGTGGACGCGGTTACGCTGGTCATGTACCGCATGCTGTTTGC
>JAGNWH010000025.1:22583-23994 GCA_017986055.1 Limnohabitans sp.
TGACGGCCGGTTTGCTGATGGCCATGGCCGGTTCTATCGCCTTCAGTGGCAAGGCCATCATCGTCAAGCTGGCTTACCGTCATGGCGTGGACGCGGTTACGCTGGTCATGTACCGCATGCTGTTTGCCTTGCCCCTGTTTTTGCTCATGGCCTGGTGGGCCGGGCGCGGCAAGCCCCGCATCGCCGGGCGTGACTGGCTGGGCATTTTGGGTTTGGGTTTCAGTGGTTACTACCTGGCTTCATTTCTGGACTTTTGGGGGCTCGAATACATCAGCGCCTCGCTGGAGCGCTTGATCCTTTACCTCAACCCCACGTTGGTCTTGGTGCTGGGCTGGTTGCTTTATGGCCGCAAGATCAGTTATCGCCAAGGCGTGGGCATGCTGATCAGCTATGCCGGTGTGATGCTGGTGTTCGGACACGAAGCGGCTTTGGATGGCAAGAACGCCGTTTTGGGCGCAGCGCTGGTGCTGGGCAGCGCCATCAGTTACGCGCTGTACCTGAGCTACAGCGGCCAGATGGTGCAGCGCCTGGGTTCTTTGCGGTTGGCGGGCTGGGCCACCTCGGTGGCTTGCGTGTTTTGCATCGGCCAGTTTGTGGTGTTGCGCCCGTTATCGACGGCGCTGGTGGCCGAGCCCGTGCTTTGGTTGTCGCTGCTCAACGCCACTGCCTGCACGGCCGTGCCCGTGGTGCTGGTCATGATGGCCATCGAACGCATCGGCTCGGGCCTCACGGCACAGACGGGCATGATTGGCCCGATGTCCACGCTGCTCATGGGCGTGCTCATTTTGGACGAGCCCTTCAACATGTGGATTGTGGGCGGCACCGTGCTGGTGCTGTCCGGCGTTTTCTGGGTGACTCGTTCACCCAAAGTTTGAAATCAACTGGAGATCAAGATGGATTTAGGCATTGCAGGCAAATGGGCTTTGGTGGGTGGCGCGAGCAAAGGCTTGGGCTGGGGTTGCGCACGCGCCTTGGCCCTGGAAGGCGTGAACGTGGTCATGGTGGCGCGAGGCGCCGAGGTGCTGAACAAGGCGGTTGAAGACTTGCGTGCCGAAACAGGCGGCCAAGTGCAATTGATTGCCGTGGCGCAAGACATCACCACCGAAGCCGGGCGCGAAGCCATCTGGAACGTGGCCGGTGGCCCCGGCAAAGACTACGACATCGTGGTGACCAATGCGGGCGGTCCGCCTCCGGGCGACTTCCGTGACTGGGACCGTGAGGCCTGGCTCAAGGCCATCGACGGCAACATGCTCACGCCGATTGAGCTGATCAAAGCCACGGTCGACCGCATGGCGGCACGCGGGTTTGGCCGCATCATCAACATCACCTCCAGCGCAGTGAAAGCGCCCATCGATGTACTGGGCCTGTCCAACGGCGCACGCAGTGGCCTGACGGGTTTTGTGGCGGGCGC
>JAGNWH010000112.1:0-6819 GCA_017986055.1 Limnohabitans sp.
GACGAGATCGATTACCTGGTCAAAGCCTTCACGGGGCTCAAACGCAACCCCACCGATGTGGAGTTGATGATGTTCGCGCAGGCCAACAGCGAGCACTGCCGCCACAAGATTTTCAACGCCGAGTTCACCATTGACGGCGTGGCCCAGCCCAAGAGCCTGTTTGGCATGATCCGCAACACCGAGCAGCTCAGCCCCCAGCACACGGTGGTGGCTTATTCCGACAACGCCTCGGTGATGGAAGGCCACCCGATTGAGCGCTTTGTGGCCCGTGCTGCAACAAACGGCAACGGGCAGGGCGCTGCTTACCAGAGCGAGGCCGCCTTGCACCATGTGCTGATGAAGGTCGAAACGCACAACCACCCGACCGCGATTTCACCGTTCCCCGGTGCATCCACTGGCGCGGGCGGCGAGATCCGCGACGAAGGCGCCACCGGTCGCGGCTCCAAGCCCAAGGCGGGTTTGAGCGGTTTTACCGTGTCGAAGTTGTGGGGGGGCTTGAGCGACCAACCCGGCGGCAAGCCCGAGCACATCGCCAGCCCCTTGCAAATCATGACCGAAGGCCCTTTGGGGGGCGCGGCTTTCAACAACGAATTTGGCCGCCCCAATTTGCTGGGTTATTTCCGCGAATACGAGCAAACCGTGGACGGCGTGGTGCGTGGTTATCACAAGCCCATCATGATCGCGGGCGGTCTGGGCCAGATCGACGCTGATCAAACAAAAAAGATCGAATTTCCGGCGGGCAGTTTGCTGATTCAGCTCGGTGGCCCCGGCATGCGCATTGGCATGGGCGGCAGCGCCGCCAGCTCCATGGCCACCGGCACCAACGCCGCCAACCTCGACTTTGACTCGGTGCAACGCGGCAACCCCGAGATCGAGCGCCGGGCGCAAGAGGTCATCAACCACTGCTGGGCACAAGGTGCGGCCAACCCGATTTTGGCCATCCACGACGTGGGCGCGGGCGGTTTGTCCAACGCCTTCCCCGAGCTGACCAACGACGCAGGCCGTGGCGCACGTTTTGACTTGCGTGCGGTGCAACTGGAAGAGTCTGGCCTGTCGCCCAAAGAAATTTGGTCCAACGAAAGCCAAGAACGCTATGTGATGGCCATCGCGCCCGCGTCTTTGGACCAGTTCAAAGCCTTTTGCGAACGTGAGCGCTGTCCGTTTGCCGTGATCGGCGTGGCCACCGAAGAGCGCCAACTGGTGCTGGAAGACAAGGGCAGTGAATCGCCTGTCGACATGCCGATGGACGTTTTGCTGGGTAAGCCGCCCAAAATGCACCGCGATGTGACGACCCTGACGCGCCAATCGCCCGCCCTGGATTTGACCGGCGTGAGCCTGCAAAAAGCGGTGATCGATGTGCTGAGCCACCCCACCGTGGCGTCCAAGCGCTTTTTGATCACCATCGGTGACCGCGCTGTGGGCGGCCTCACGCACCGCGACCAGATGGTCGGCCCCTGGCAAGTGCCCGTGGCCGACGTGGCCGTGACCTTGGCCGACTACCAAGGCTTTGCCGGAGAAGCCATGAGCATGGGCGAGCGCACGCCGCTGGCCTCGCTCAACGCCGCAGCGTCGGGCCGCATGGCCGTGGCCGAGGCCATCACCAATTTGCTGGCTGCCCCGATCGAGTTGCCCCGCGTCAAGATGTCGGCCAACTGGATGGCCGCCTGTGGCGAGCCGGGCGAAGACGCGGCGCTGTACGAAACCGTCAAGGCCGTGGGCATGGAACTGTGCCCGGCGCTCGACATTTCGATCCCGGTGGGCAAAGACAGCTTGTCGATGCGCACGCAGTGGACCGACAAGGGTCAGACACACAAAGTCACCTCGCCCGTGAGTTTGATCATCACCGCCTTTGCCAGCTTGCCCGATGTGCGCGGCACTTTGACGCCGCAGCTGGACGCGCAAACCGATGACACCAGCTTGCTCTTGATCGACCTGGGCCAAGGCCGTAACCGCATGGGCGGTAGCGTGCTGGGCCAAGTGCTTGACCAGTTTGGTGACAGCGTGCCCGACCTGGAAGACCCGCAAGCCTTGGTGAATTTGGTCAAGGCCATCAATGCGCTGCGTGCGCAAGGCCAGATCTTGGCCTACCACGACCGCAGCGACGGCGGCTTGCTGGCCGCTGTGGCCGAAATGGCATTTGCCGGCCATGTGGGTGTGGCGCTGAATGTGGACATGCTGGTGACCGAAGGCGACGGCATCAGCGACAGCCGCGCCGACCATGGCGACGCCAAAAATTGGGCGGGCCAAGTCAGCGCCCGCCGCGAAGAACTCACGCTCAAAGCCCTGTTCAACGAAGAGCTGGGCGTGGTGATCCAGGTGCGCACCGCAGACCGCAACGCGGTGCTGCAAACCTTGCGCGAACACGGCCTGTCCAAACACACGCACGTCATTGGCAAGACCCGTCCAAGCCAATCCACGATCCGCAAAGGCGTGGGCGAACTGAGCATTTGGCGTGACACCAAAGAGGTGTTTGCCGCCAAGCTCGAAGACCTGCACCAAGTCTGGGACAGCGTGAGCTGGAAGATTTGCCAGCAGCGCGACAACCCCGCTTGCGCCGACGCCGAGCACGCCGCCGCAGGGCGCGCTGACGACCCCGGCATGCACGTGGCGCTGAGCTTTGACCCAGCGGTCAACGTGGCCGCGCCTTATCTGAACCTGTCGCGCCCCAAAGTGGCCATCTTGCGCGAGCAAGGCGTCAACTCGCATGTGGAGATGGCCTATGCCTTCCACCAAGCGGGCTTCGAGTCGCACGACGTGCACATGACCGACCTGCAAACAGGCCGCGCCCACTTGACCGACTTCAAGGGCTTGGTCGCTTGCGGCGGCTTCAGCTATGGCGACACCTTGGGCGCAGGCATTGGCTGGGCACGCAGCATCACCTTCAACCCGCAGCTGGCCGAACAGTTCAAGGGCTTTTTTGGCCGCAGCGACACCTTTGGCTTGGGCGTGTGCAACGGCTGCCAAATGTTTGCCGAGCTGGCCGACATCATTCCTGGCGCCGGGGCTTGGCCGCGTTTCACCACCAACCAGAGCGAGCGTTTTGAAGCCCGCCTGTCCATGGTCGAGGTGCTCGAATCGCCCAGCTTGTTCTTGCAAGGCATGGCGGGCAGCCGCTTGCCGATTGCCGTGGCGCACGGTGAGGGCTATGCCAACTTCAAGCACCGGGGCGATGCGGGCCAAGCCATTGGCGCGATGCGCTTTGTCGACAACCACGGCCAAGCCACCGAACAGTACCCCTTCAACCCCAACGGCAGCGCGGGTGGTTTGACGGCGGTGACCACGGCAGACGGGCGCTTCACGGCCATGATGCCGCACCCCGAGCGCGTGTTCCGCAACGTGCAAATGAGCTGGACCGATCTGGGCCGCTCAGGCGGCATCGACGCTAGCAGCCCCTGGCTGCGCGTGTGGCAAAACGCCCGCAAATGGGTGGCTTGATGATGTTCTGCGTGTGCGTGGGCAATTGCGTGTTGTGCAATGTCTGATCAATGGTTCCCGCCCTCTCAGCTGGCGTTTTATTTCGACTCGAACTCCTGGGCCAAAGGCACTGCGCTTTACCTCAGAAACGAGATTTTGTCGGCACAACTGACGCCTGACGGCACAGACTGGCGCGTCGATGCGCAGGTTCAGGGTTCTTCGCAAGACCCGTATCGGGTTTCGGCGCATCTGCGCGTGTCCGATGGCGGTAACCTGCAAGCTTGGCGATCCACCTGCACTTGCCCCGTGGGGCGCATGTGCAAGCACGGTGCGGCACTGGGCATCCATGTCGCCATGCAAGGCGTTGCCATGCGCGATCCGCTGACCCCGGCGGGTGAGGGTGCCGAAATCGCTGAAAGCGATGAGCACCAGACCCGTGTGCGCCAAGAAAAAGCGCTGCAACAAGCCGAATACCAGGTGCGTGACTGGTTGACCCGTTTGCAAGCCGTCGATGCACCCTCGGGTTTTTCGGTGCCAGGCAAAGCCAATGAACACTTTTTGTACTGCCTGTCGGCCGCAACTGTGGGCCACAGGCCCGTGTTCCATCTCACGATCAAACAAGCGGTTTTGAAGCCGAACGGTGAATGGGGCAAACCCAAAAAAGTCAGCAGCCAGCCTTACCCCAGCGACCCGGTTTGGCGCAACTGTGCGCCGGGCGAGCAAGGCATTTTTGACCTGATGAAGGCCTGCCCGGCGACCAACAGCTTCAGCTCTTACGGCTTTCAAAGTGCGGTCAAGTTGCAAGGCATGGCCGCTGAGTTGTTGCTCAAGATGTGCAGCAGCACAAGCCGTCTCATGTGGGACGAGGGCAAAACCCTGCGGCCGTTGGTTTGGAGCGATCAGCCTGTGGCCTTCAGTGGCAACTGGCAGGCCGTGCCTGCGCAAGGCAACAGCCCCGAAGGCTGGCGTCTGCAGATGCAGTCGTCACAGGCGGGCGTGTTGCACGGCCTGAACGAGCCCCCCTTGTTTGTGGATCCGCAACAAGGCACCTGCGGCCTGCTGGACACGCAAGGCATGAGTGCTGAACACCTGCTCTTGCTCACGCAGGCTCCCGTGGTGCCCGAGCGTGTGGCGGTCAAGTTTCAACAGCAACTGATGGATGCCATGGGCGAATTGCCCCTGCCACCCGTGATCGAAAAAATGCCCGAAATTCGGGGTGTTGCGCCTGTCGGCGTGTTGCACATCGTGCCGGTGCCAGAACACTTGCGCGGTGAACAAGGCCTGTTTCAGGCCGAATTGAAGTTTCAATATGCCGGTTGCTCTGGCTATTGGGCGGACCACCAGTCACGCGTGGTCGTTGGCCAAGGCCCCCAAGCCCGCCTGTTGGTGCGCGATCTGGCGGCCGAGCTCGAGATCTGGGACACGCTGGACGATCTGGGCTTTTTGCTGTGGGACAACAACTTGCTGGGCATGCCCGGCCCAGAAGGTCAAGCCCTGTGGCTGGACTGGCTGGAATCCGACTTTTCGCCTCTGCGCGATGCCGGGTTTGAAGTGCACAGCCGCGAAGGCCTGAACCACTGGCTGCGCCTGGCTGACGATGTGCATGTGGGCATGAGCGGGCAGGGCGATCAGGGCGTTCAAGGCGAAGATGTCGCTGAAGACACCTCCCCTTGGTTCGACCTGTCGCTGGGCATGAACATCGACGGTCAGCGCGTGAACATCCTGCCTTGGGTGCCCGAGATCCTCAAGGCCATGGCCCGTGCCGGGGTTTCGGCCAGCGAGCTGGGCGACAAGCACGCCGACCGCGTGCCCGACTACCTGTACTTGCCTGATTTGCAAGGACCAGGCTATGTAAAACTGCCCACGGCCCAAATCAAGCCATGGCTTTCCATGCTCATGGAGTTGCACGGCGAACGTGGGCACGACTGGGATGGCGATTCGCTGCGGCTGTCGCGCCTGGATGCACTGCGCACCGCCGCATCGCTGGGCGAAGGCGCAGTTTGGCAGGGCGCACAAAGCCTGTTGGCCTTGGTACAACAAATGCGCGGAATGGCGGCGCTGCCCGACGTGCCCTTGCCCGAAGGCTTGCAAGCCACGCTGCGCCCCTACCAACAGCAGGGCCTGAACTGGCTGCAGTTTTTGCGCCAACACCGGCTGGCGGGCATCTTGGCCGACGACATGGGCCTGGGCAAAACGCTGCAGACGCTGGCCCACATCCTGACCGAAAAACAGGCCGGACGGCTGACGCAACCGGCGCTGATCGTTGCGCCTGTGAGCTTGCTGGGCAACTGGCAGCGCGAAGCGGCACGCTTTTGTCCGGGCCTTGCCACCCACATCCACCACGGCCTGTCGCGTCACGAAACCGCGCAAGAGCTTTGCCAGTTTGACGTCGTCATCACCGCCTATTCGCTCCTGTCGCGCGACCGCGAAATGTGGCTGCAAGTGCCCTGGCACATGCTGGTGCTGGACGAGGCGCAAAACATCAAGAACGCCAACACCAATGCAGCGCAGGTTGTCTCAGAAATTCCGGCCATACACCGCTTGTGTCTGTCGGGCACGCCCATTGAAAACCACCTGGGCGAACTCTGGAGCCAGTTCCACTTTTTGATGCCCGGCTTTTTGGGCAGCCAGCGGCGCTTTACAGAGCTGTTTCGCAACCCCATTGAGCGCCAAGGCAGCACCGAAAAAATGGCGCAGTTGCGCGCCCGCATCACGCCTTTCATGCTGCGCCGCACCAAAGACCTGGTGGCCAGTGAGTTGCCGCCCAAAATCGAAACCCTGATGCCGGTGCCGCTCGAAGGCCAGCAGGCCGACCTGTACGAAACCATCCGCCTAGGCATGGAAAAAACCGTGCGCGAAGCGCTCAGCACGCAGGGCCTGGGCAAATCGCAAATCACCATCCTGGATGCGCTGCTCAAATTGCGCCAAGTGTGTTGCGATCCGCGCTTGCTCAAACTCAGCGCCGCAAGCCAAGTGCGCGAGTCGGCCAAGCTCACCCAACTGCTGGACATGCTGCCCGAGATGGTGGCCGAAGGCCGCAAGATCTTGCTGTTTTCGCAGTTCACCGAAATGCTGGGCCTGATCGAGCAAGCCTTGCCCGCCTTGGGCATCCCCTGGGTCAAGCTCACCGGGCAAAGCAAAAACCGCGACGCGATCATCGACAAATTCACCAGCGGTGAGGTGCCCTTGTTCCTGATCAGCCTGAAAGCCGGAGGCGTGGGCCTGAACCTGCCGCAGGCCGACACCGTGATCCATTACGACCCCTGGTGGAACCCGGCGGTAGAAAACCAAGCCACCGACCGCGCCCACCGCATCGGCCAGACCAAAAACGTGTGGGTGGTGAAACTGGTGGCGCAAGGCACCATCGAAGAACGCATGCTGGCCCTGCAAGAGCGCAAAGCCCAA
>JAGNWH010000002.1:0-35340 GCA_017986055.1 Limnohabitans sp.
TAAAGCCTGCGGCCACATAGGCCAAATCGAGTGCGGCAGAGCCTGGGCGGCGCAGGCCGGCGGTGCGCTGCATCACGTCGCCCATCATGCGCAGGTACTGGTTAAAGTTGTCGCCCTTGCGGAAAGGGAAGCCTGTAGAAATGATGCATTCCTGCAGACGAATGCGCTTGCTCACGCGCAGGCGACGGTCGTTCATGAACGCGCCACGGCCTTTGGTGGCCGTAAACAGGTCGTTGCGGGTGGGGTCGTAAATGACGGCTTGCTCGATCTTGCCGCGCACTTGCAGGGCAATGCTCACGCAATAAACAGGGAAGCCGTGGATGAAGTTGGTGGTGCCGTCCAGGGGGTCGATGATCCAGATGTGGTCAGCGGCCGGGTTGCCGTGTGTGCTGCCCGACTCTTCGGCCAGGATGCCGTGGTCAGGGTAGGCGGTCAGCAAGGTGTCGATGATGACTTTTTCACTGGCATGGTCGATCTCGGTCACAAAATCGTTGACTTGTTTTTGCGAGATGCGAACCGCTTCAACGTCAAGCGCGGCACGGTTGATGATGGCGCCAGCGGCGCGTGCAGCCTTGATGGCCACGTTGAGCATGGGGTGGAGATTGGACGACATAAATTGTTGGAAGAACCTGGCTAGCCCACGCACGATCGCGGCGGCGAAGCGGGCATTTTCTCATGAAAAAAGGGTGTGTTCGTCATTTTGGCGTCATGAAGCGCATGTCACGCGTCTCAGTGGGTGTCTCAGCATGGACAATCGGGGCATGAAGACGCGATTTATCTTGATAGAGACCAGCCATGCTGGCAACGTGGGCGCTGCTGCCCGTGCCCTGAAGGTCATGGGTTTTGACGAGCTGGTGCTGGTGGCACCGCGATGGCCCAATGTGCTGCGCAAAGAAGAAACCATTCAGCGGGCCAGCGGGGCCAATGATGTGCTGGCCAAGGCCCGGGTGGTCGACACACTGGACGAAGCGCTGGATGGCGTGACCCACCTGTGCGCCACCGCCATGACGCCGCGCGATTTTGGTCCACCCACACGTTCGCCGCGCGAGCACTTTGCCGAGCTGACGAAACCCGGTGCGCCCGAGCAGTGCGTGGCATTTTTGTTTGGCTCTGAGCGCTTTGGCATGAAAAACGAAGACGTTTACCGTTGCCATGTGGCGCTGTCGATTCCCACGAATCCGCAGTTTGGCTCGCTCAATTTGGGTTCGGCCATTCAGGTCATTGCTTACGACTGGCGTGTGGCTTTGGGCGGATTCCCGGTGCAAGACGCCGTGGCACCCGCCGACAAGGCGGATGCCCAGCAGGTCGCGGGCATGCTGACGCACTTTGAACAGGCGCTGACCGACATTGGCTTTCTGGACCCCGCCGCGCCCAAAAAGCTGATGCCACGTTTGAACCAATTATTCAACCGCGCTGATCTGAGCCCGGAAGAAATCCACATATTGCGCGGGGTGGCCAAGGCCATGATCCAGAGCGCTGAATCTAAAAGCCCGACCAAGCGATAGACTCAGTGCCTATGTTTTCTCGCCTTCGCTCCGACATCCAATGCATCCTTGACCGGGACCCCGCTGCCCGCACCGCTTGGGAGGTGCTGACCTGTTATCCGGGGCTGCACGCCTTGGTGCTGCACCGCCGCGCGCACTGGTGCTGGAACCACGGCTTCAAGTGGCTGGGCCGCTTCATTTCTCATGTGTCGCGGGGTTTGACGGGTATCGAAATCCACCCCGGCGCCAAGATCGGTGAACGCGTTTTCTTTGACCACGCCATGGGTGTGGTGGTGGGCGAAACCGCCGAGATTGGCGACGGCTGCACGATTTACCAGGGCGTGACCTTGGGCGGTACATCGCTTTACAAAGGGGCCAAACGCCACCCGACGCTGGGCCGCGATGTGGTGGTCAGTGCCGGGGCCAAGGTGCTGGGCGGCTTTGAGGTGGGCGACGGGGCCAAGATCGGCAGCAATGCGGTGGTCATCAAGCCGGTGCCTGCCGGGGCCACGGCGGTGGGCATTCCGGCCCGCATCATCCCGTCCAAGGCGGGTGAAAGTGCCGATGTGTCGGGCACCGAGCGCAAGTTCAGTGCCTATGGCATCACCCAAGACGATGACCCGGTGAGCCAGGCCCTGCGCGGCTTGATTGACAATGCAGCCGGCCAAGAGCACCAGATCGCCATGATCTGGAAAGCGCTCGAGCAGCTGTGCGCCCAGCAGCCAGCGCAAATGCCGGGTGACGCGGCCACCCGCGAAACCTTCGAGGCCGACAAGCTCAACCAGCTATTGGACAAGTGATTTCGACCTGAGCTCGTTTTTTATTGGGCTGCTTGCAGTGCAGCCGCTGCGGCCATCAGCTCTTTGCGCCGTTCGTGCAGGCTGCGCCAGCGTTGTTGGGCTTCGGGGTCTTGCCCGGTGCTGGCTTGGCTCAGGGCTTCGGTTTCGAGCTGCTTGAGCCGGTCGATCATCAACATGGTGAGCAGACGGCGCAGCTCTTGTCGGGCTTCTTGGGGGTCGGGCGGGGCTGCAGGGTCTTGGCCTGACGTGTTGCCCAGGTTTTCTTGGGCCATCCAGCGTTTGGCATCTTCTGCAAAAGTCAGGCCTTGCATTTCGCTTTGCAAGGCGGACCAACCCAAAGCCCCTTGTTCGTGAAACTGCGACTCCAGCCAAGCAAACAAAGGGCCGTGGGGCGCCGGCAAAGCGCAGAGCATGGCGTGGTCTTCGCTGGCCAGCGTTTCCCACAAGGCCATATTGCCCAGCAGCAAGCGGACAGCATGGTCGGCCCGACTCGCGGGCACTGTGCGAGGTCCGGTGTACACAGGGGCTTGGTCGCGCTTGTACCGGCTGTTGCCGAATTTGCTGTTGGGCGTCCAGTTTGAAGTCTTGCGCTGGCCTGAGTTGCCGTATGAGCTGCCACCGCCGTAACCACCAGTCCCACCGTTTGAATAGGCACCGCCTGCATAACCACCGCCGGGTGCGTTGGTTTGTCCATAACCGCTGTCGCCCGCCCAGGCCGGGGGCTCGCCGTATTGCGGCTCAAAGTGTTGTGGGTCCGCCCCTGCGCTGGCGGCTTGGCTGAAGGCGGCATTGGCCGCTTGCATGGGCGAGGGCGCAGGCGCGTTGGGGCTGCGGCCTGCGGGTGCAAAGCGTTGCTCACTGGCCGCTTGCTGGCCCCAGAGTTTTTCGAGTCCGGCGGTTTCGAGCTGAATCAATTGCGCCAGCTCGGACAGCAGTTGTTGCTTGAGTGCGCCGTCGGGCAGCAGCTGCCACAGGGGGCGTGCCTGGCTGGACAGGCGGGCGCGGCCTTCGGCGGTTTGCAAGTCGCAGTCGGCACTGGCCGCTTCGATCAAAAAGCGCGACAGGGGCATGGCCAGCTTGATCTGCTCGGCAAAAGCCTCTTGGCCAAATTCGCGCACATAGCTGTCGGGGTCATGCTCGGCGGGCAAAAACAAGAACTTGATGCTGCGCACATCGGTGGCGTAGGGCAAAGCGCCGTCCAGCGCCTTGCGTGCGGCACGGCGGCCTGCGCCATCACCGTCAAAGCTGAAGACCACCGCATCGGTGAAACGAAACAGTTTTTGCACATGGTCGGGTGTGCAGGCCGTGCCCAAGGTGGCCACAGCGTTGGCAAAGCCCAGCTGGGCCAGCGCCACCACGTCCATATAGCCTTCGGTCACCAGCACGTAGCCCGCGTTGTGCAGGGCTTCGCGGGCTTCGTACAGGCCATACAGCTCACGGCCTTTGTGGAACACCGGGGTTTCGGGCGAGTTCAAATACTTGGGTGTGCCCGAGCCGATCACCCGCCCACCAAAGCCGATGCACTCGCCTTTGATGTTGCGGATCGGAAACATGATGCGGTCGCGAAAGCGGTCATAGCGCTTGTCGTCTTCTTCGTTGACGATGACCAAGCCCGATTCGGCCAAGAGTGGGTCGTCGTATTTGGGGAAGATGCTGGCCAGCGAACGCCAGCCTTCGGGCGCATAGCCCAGGCCAAAGCGCTTGGCAATTTGGCCCGACAGGCCACGACCTTTGAGGTATTCGATGGCGCGGGGCGTGGATTTGAGTTCTTCGCGGTAGGCGCTGCCCGCTTTTTCGAGCACGTCGCTCAGGCTGTCTTGCTTGGCTTTTTGGGCAGCGGCTTTGGCGCGGTCTTCGGGCGTTTGCTGCTCTTCGGGCACGACCATGCCCGTTTGCTGGGCCAGGTCTTTCACCGCTTCGATGAAGGTCATGCCGGCGTGCTCCATCAGAAAGCCGATGGCGTTGCCGTTTTTGCCGCATCCAAAGCAGTGAAAAAACTGCTTGGTGGGGCTGACGCTGAAGCTGGGCGATTTTTCGCCGTGAAAGGGGCACAGGCCCATGAAGTTGGCGCCGCCTTTCTTGAGTTGCACGTATTTGCCCACGATGTCGACCACGTCGACGCGGGACAGCAACTCCTGGATGAAAGACTGGGGGATGGCCATCGGGCTATTTTCGCCGATAAGACGGGTCCTTTTCGGGGCAAACCAGCATGGATTTCAGTCCCAGGTCAGGCAAACTGATTCCAATCAAATCGGAACACGACTCAGGAATTCGCCATGAACCCCAGCGCCATCAGCATCTTTGACCAGGATTTGCCCCCCAACCCGGCCAACCACGCCCCGATGTCGCCGCTGGCATTCATTGAGCGCACAGCCGAGGTCTATCCCCAGCGCTTGGCCATCGTGCACGGTGATGTGCGGCAGGACTGGGCCACCACTTACCGGCGTTGCCGCCAGTTGGCCAGTGCCTTGGTGCAGGCGGGCATTGGCAAAAACGACACGGTGGCGGTGATGTTGCCCAACACCCCGCCCATGGTAGAGGCGCATTTTGGCGTGCCCATGGCGGGGGCGGTGCTCAATGCCCTCAACACCCGTTTGGACCCGGAAACCATCGCCTTCATGTTGGACCACGGCGAAGCCAAGGCGGTGATCGTGGACCCGGAGTTTTCGGGGGTGATGAAAAAAGCGTTGGCCCTGCGCCAGTCCGCCAAGCCTTTGTGGGTGGTGGATGTGGAGGATGCGCTGTACACCGGCCCGTCTGAAAAACTGGGCTCGCTGACTTATGAGGCCTTTGTGGCCCGTGGCGATGCGGCGTTTGCCTGGAGCCTGCCCGCCAACGAGTGGGATGCGATTGCCCTGAACTACACCAGCGGTACCACCGGCAACCCCAAGGGCGTGGTGTACCACCACCGAGGGGCGGCCACGAATGCGATCTCCAATATTTTGGAGTGGGACATGCCCAAGCATGCGGTGTATTTGTGGACGCTGCCGATGTTCCACTGCAATGGCTGGTGCTTTCCGTGGACAGTGGCGGCGCGTGCGGGGGTGAACGTGTGTTTGCGCCGGGTCGATGCACAGGCGATTTTGGACGCCATTCGCCAGCAAGGCGTGACCCATTACTGCGGTGCGCCCATCGTGCATGGCTTGCTGGTCAACGCACCGGCAGCGATGAAGCTAGGCTTGCCCTCGGGCGTCAAGGCGATGGTCGCGGGTGCAGCGCCTCCAGCTTCGATGATCGAGGGCATGGAAAAAATGGGCTTTGATTTGACCCATGTGTATGGCTTGACCGAGGTGTATGGCCCTGCGACGGTGTGTGCCAAACACGATGACTGGAATGCATTGGACATTGGCGAGCGCGCCCGCCTGAATGCCCGCCAGGGCGTGCGTTACCACTTGGAGCGCGACGTGCGTGTGCTCAACCCCGACACCTTGCTGCCGGTGCCCCAAGACGGCGAGACCATGGGCGAGATCATGTTCAGGGGCAATATCGCGATGAAGGGTTATCTGAAGAACCCCAAGGCCACGCAAGAGGCTTTTGCGGGCGGCTGGTTCCACAGCGGTGACCTGGCGGTGCAGTACCCGGATGGTTACATCAAGATCAAGGACCGCAGCAAGGACATCATCATCTCGGGCGGTGAGAACATTTCATCGATCGAGGTCGAAGATGTGCTTTACCGCCACCCCGATGTGCTGGCCGCTGCGGTGGTGGCCAAAGCCGATGCGCGTTGGGGCGAGACGCCTTGTGCGTTTGTCGAGCTGAAAGCCGGTGCGCAGACCACGCCCGAGCAGATCGTGGCGCATTGCAAGCAGCATTTGGCCGGCTTCAAGGTGCCGCGTGCGGTGGTGTTTGGCGAGTTGCCCAAGACGAGCACGGGCAAGATCCAGAAGTTTGAATTGCGCAAGCAGGCCGGATCGGCTGCGGCCATCGATGTTTGAGCAGGGGCCTCAGGCGATGTCGAAGGCGTGTGTGCCAAATTGGCCTGCACGCCGGTCGGCAAAGTAGTGTTCCAAAGTTTCTTTGACGGTTCTGAACGCCAAATCATCCCAAGGAATTTCAGACTCTTTGAACAGCCGCGCTTCCATGGTTTCGTGGCCGGGATCGAACACATCGCTGGTCAAGCGGGCGCGGTAGTACAAGTGCACTTGGCCCACGCGGGGCACGCTCATCACGGTGAACAGGTCTTCCATGATGAACTGCGCGCCGGCTTCTTCGGTGGTTTCGCGGGCCGCGCCCTCTGAGGTGGATTCGCCCAACTCCATGAAGCCTGCGGGCAGAGTCCATTTGCCTTTGCGCGGCTCGATGTTGCGCTTGCACAGCAAGACCTGGTCGCCCAGCCAAGGCACGGTGCCCACCACATTGAGCGGGTTTTCGTAATGGACTGTGTTGCAGGCGGTGCAGATGGCCCGCAGCTTGGTGTCGCCGTCGTCAGGCAAGCGGCGGGCCACGAGGGCACCGCATTGGCGGCAATGACGGATGGTGCGGTCAAACATCATGAAAGGGGCTCGAAGTGGGTGAGGGCGGAGGGTGAGGAGGAGGGGGCGCAGGTCAGTGCCAGAGTCTAACCATTTCGGCCAGAAAAAAAGCCCCCGTGGCGAGAACCCCGGAGGCTTGGCTGGGCCATGTTGTGAACCGGCTCAGGTCAGGTATTGGATCAGGAACAGCGAGATGCCGGGGAAGAACAACAACAGCAAGGTGCGGATGGTGTCGCTGATCAAGAAGGGCATGATGCCTTTGTAGCTTTCGCTCAGCGGCACGTCTTTGGCCATGCCGTTGACAACATACACGTTCAGCCCCACTGGCGGAGCCAGCATGCCAAAGCCCACGGTCATCAGCACCATGATGCCGAACCAGATCGCAGTGTGTTCCGGGGTCATGCCGAAGTCGAGCTTCATGATGATCGGGAAGAAGATCGGGATGGTCAGCAGCAGCATGGACAGCTCGTCCATCACCGCGCCCAACACCACGTACAACAGCAAAATGCCCGACACCACCATGAGCGGAGCCAAGTTCATGGACACCACCAGTTCCGCCAACTGGCCGGGCACCTGGGTGCGGGCCAGCGAGGCGTTCATCACGTCAGCGCCCATGAAGATCATGAAGATCATGGCCGCGCTGAGGGCCGTGGCGTGGAAGCAATGCAGGAATTTGTCCCACGTCAATTCCCGCTTGAGCAAAGCAGCCAAGAAGGTGGATGCCGCGCCGACGGCTGCGCCCTCGGTGGGGGTGAAGAAACCTGCGTAGATGCCGCCAAACACAATGATGAAGATGGTGGCGATGGGCAAGATGCCTTTGAATGACTCGAGGGTCAATTTTTCGCGCTCTTCCTGGTCAGGCGCTTGGCCAGGCACCACGCGCACGTAAATGGCGATGGCGATCATGTAGCCGACCATGGCGATGATGCCGGGCATCATCGCTGCAGCGAACAGTTTGGCGATATTTTGCTCGGTCAGGATGGCATAAATCACCAACGGCACCGATGGTGGGATCAAAATGCCCAGCGTGCCGCCTGCAGCCAATGTGCCTGTGGACAAGCGACCCGAGTAACCGTGGCGCTTCATTTCTGGCAAGGCCACGCCTGTGATGGTGGCGGCAGTCGCCACCGATGAGCCGCAAATGGCGCCAAATGCGCCGCAAGCCAGCACAGCGCCCATGGCCAGACCGCCCTTGAAGCGCCCCATGACCGCTGCGGCAAACTGAAACAAGGCTTTGCTGATGCCACCCTGAGTGGCAAAGTGGCCCATCAGGATGAACAAGGGAATCACTGACAGGTCATAGTTGGCCAGTCGGGCAAAAGCGAGGTTGTTCAGGAAGTTCAAGAAAGGCGAGATGCCCGTCTGAAGGATGAATCCGGCAGTTCCTGCAAGGAACATGGCCCCCGCGATAGGGACGCGGATGATCATCAAGCAAAGCATGATGCCGAAAATCATCAAAGCCAAAGTGATCGGGGTCATGCTGCGGCCTTGTTGTTGTCAAATTTGGAGAGTGCCTGCGAGGCTGCGATCAGTGCGGTGATGGCAAATGGAATCGCCATGCTGGTAAAGACAATCCAGTCAGGGAAGCCCAGCAACATGGACGCGCCCATGGTGTCAACAGCGTTGATGGCAGCGGCTGTGCAGCGCCAGGCCAACAAGGCAAAAATGACCGTCATCAGCAGATCACCCAATCGGTCGAGCCTGAAATTGAAGGCGGCACTGCGGTTGGCCGTGAAAAAGTCCACGATGATGTTTTCGTGTTTGAGTTGGCACAAAGGCATGAACAGGGCGATGGCAGCACCTGCGCCTACGCCCGTCAATTCGAAGTCACCAATGAGGGCCGTGTCGAACACGTTGCGGCTGATCAGGCTGTAGCAGGTCATCATCATCAGAGCGGTCATGACCAACCCGCCCAATATGCTGCAGAGACGGGCAACCCGCTCCAGTGCGTTTGAAAACATCATGGTGTGTGCAAAAGGTAAATAAAAACGAAATCAGGCTGCATACCGGCAGGATCTTTCGGCCGTTCGAAGGCGCCGCAAGCCATAAAAAAACCTGAGCAGACCGTCAGGGACTGCTCAGGTTAACCGAGACACGAATTTACTTCGTATATTGCTTGATCATATCGGTGGCCGTTTGCAACATGCCTTTGCCGTCAAAACCTTTGCCGGTCATTTCTGCCACCCATGCATCGTCCAGTGCGTCAGTGGCTTTTTTCCATTTTTCCAGTTCGGCTTTGGGAATCACGCTGATTTTCTGGTTGGCAGAAGCTTCAAACACTTTCTTGCTGGGAACGTCTTGCCCGGCCTGTGTTTTGCCCAAGAAGGCCGAGAACTCGCGGCCCGAGTTCTTGTCGATGACCGCTTTCAGATCGGCTGGCAGCGAGTCGTACTTGGCCTTGTTCATGGGCACCACAAACACGGTGGTGTAAAGCGCGTTGTAGCTGCGATCGGTCTCGGCTGTGAAGTTGGTCAACTCGTTGACCTTCAGGCCGGGGGCCACTTCGTAAGGGATCACCGCGCCATCAATCACCCCTTTAGACAGCGCTTCGGGCACTTGTGGCACAGGCATGGCCACGGGGGTTGCGCCCATCATGGCGACCATCTTGTTGACCTGGCGGGTCGGGGCACGCACTTTCAGGCCCTTGAGGTCGGCCATGGTGTTAACGGCTTTGCTTTTGGTGTAAATGTTGCCTGGACCGTGAACGTGAACGGCCAGCATCTTGACGTCCTTGAAGTCGTCCTGAGCATATTTCTGGGCATAGTCCCAAGCCGCACGGCTGGTGGCTTCGGCGTTGGTCATCATGAAGGGCAGCTCGAACACTTCCAGCTTAGCCAGCTTGGGTGTGTAGGCTTGCAGTGTCCAAGCCACATCGATCACGCCGTCACGGGCTTGTTCATACAGCTGCACAGGGGTGCCGCCCAGTTGCATCGCAGGAAAGATGTCGCACTTGAGGCGGTCTTTGGAGTCACGCGCGATGTTTTTGCACCAGTCACCCATCATGGTGGTGTGCTGGATGGACTGTGGTCCTAAGAAGTGGTGAACTTTCAGGGTGATGGTCTGGGCGTGAACGCCAAAACCAACAGCCAAAAGACCTGCTGCCAGAGCGGTGTGGTTCAAAAGCTTTTTCATGGGATGGTCTCCTTGATTTGCGTATTAATGGATTAAAAACCAACCGATGGGTCGGTTAATTGCACCGAATGTGAATTATGTTGCAAGAAATTAGCGCGGAAATAAGGGTAAACGCCAAGTATTTCAGGTTTCTTGCACTTTTGTTCATTATTTGATGGCTACTTTCAGTTGACCCAAACCGGCCACTTCGCCAACCAGCATGTCGCCAGAGACCACGGCAGCAACCCCTTCTGGTGTGCCCGTGTAAATCAGGTCGCCGGCTTGCAGTTCCCAAGCGGCAGACAAATGCTCGATGGTTTCAGCCACGTTCCAGATCAGTTTGGCCACGTTGCTGCGCTGGCGATCTGTGCCGTTGACCAGCAGACTGATCTCGGCGTTGTTCACGTCGCCAGCTTGCGCGATGGGCGTGATGGGGCCGATGGGGGCCGAATGGTCAAAAGCCTTGCCAATGCACCAAGGGCGACCTTGTTTTTTCATCTCGTTTTGCAAGTCGCGGCGGGTCATGTCCAGACCCACGGCGTAGCCGTAGATGTGCTGGGCCGCATCGGCCGCCAAAATGTTGCGCCCGCCTTTGCCGATGGCCACCACCAACTCGATCTCGTGGTGCAGGTTCTGTGTCAGGCTGGGGTAGGGCATTTGGCCGGTCTGGCTGCTTTCGACCACGACCAAGCTGTCAGTGGGCTTCAGAAAGAAGAAGGGCGGCTCGCGGCCGGTGAAACCCATCTCTTTGGCGTGTTCTTCGTAATTGCGGCCGACGCAATAAATGCGGTGCACTGGAAAGCGTTCAGCATGGCCCAAGACGGGCACTGAGACCGTGGGCGTTGGGGGGACTACAAAACTCATGAAGCACTTTCTAAAGTGGAGGATGTGAGAGGTGGGTCAAAAAATTTACTAAGCGCGCTTACTATAGGAGCCAGCGCCAGCACAGCGATTGGTGATAACCCTTGCGATCCATGGAGAAAACCAGAAATGACCACCAGCTTTGATTTGAACGCCGCGCCGGGACATCTGATCAGGCGGGCGCACCAAATTTCTGTGGCTGTTTTTAACAGGCATTTGGCCGCAGCCGATGTCACGCCTGTTCAGTTCGCGATCTTGAATGCCTTGCTCGATACCCCTGGCATTGACCAGATCACTTTGGCCAAGCATGTCGCGTTTGATCCGGCCACATCCGGGTCGGTGATTGGTCGGTTGGAAAGCAAGGGCTGGGTTGAGCGCCGTGCTGATGAGGTCGACCGCCGTCGCAAGTTGCTTGTGCTGACACCGCTGGGCTTGGAGGCATTGGCGGGCATGCAAGCCGATGTGGCGCAGGTTCAGGCCGACATCCTGTCGCCGCTTGCGGCGCATGAGCAAGCGCAGTTCATGCACTTGCTCAGACAGTTCGTGGCAGGTCACGAGACGCCTTGACAACGATGGCTTGCCTTGGCCGGTGGACTTATTGGGACTTGGCGGTCAGCTCGAAGTGTTCGACGTGAGGCGGTGCGGCAAAGAATGGACCGACGATGGCACGCCACTCGGTGAACAGCGGTGATTGACGGAAACCCACGGTGTGGTCTTCCAGCGTGTCCCAGAAGATTTGCAACACATAGCGTTCAGGGCTTTCAATGCCGCGGTTGACTTTTCCACCTTGAAAACCTTTGGCTTTGCTGGCCACGGTGTTCAGGCCCAGTTCAATGGCTTGTTCAAATGCAGCTTGTTGGCCGGGGTGGATGCGGATATCGGCGAGTTCGAGGATCATGGTTTGATTCGTGTCGAAGTGAATTGACCCTCCACCTTAACGCATCTTGGAGGGCGAATGGCCTCCGGCTTGTCAACTTCTGAGGGTCATGCCCGTGATTCAGGCAGGGGTTGTTCGGGTTGGTGCGGGGCGAGATGCATGCCAGACCATGGCCGCAAAAAGCACCGAAACCAAAGCCAGTGCCGCCGTGCTGGTGATCCAGAATGTGTCCACGCTGGCACGCCGAGGCCAGCCCGCCCAATCGACGCCTTGATAGGCCAAGCGATAGCCGCCGTACAAGCCCACACCCCACAGCAGTGCGGTGTAGACCACCAGTGGCATAACAGTGATGCGGTAACAGCGCAAAAGATAGGCGCACACCGCTTGCACGGCATCGGCCAAGTGATAAAGCGCGACCCAAGCCAGCCAGACTGTGGCCGCTTGCACCACGCTGGGATCGTTGCTGAATGCGTTGGCCAACGCTTCGCGGCCCATGAACAAGAGGGCCGCCCCTAACAATGCCGCGCCAATGGCCAGACCAATCCCTGTGCCTGCCGCGCGGCGGGCCTTGTGTGCCTGCCCCGCCCCGAGCCAATAGCCTGTGCGTGCGCTGCTGGCAATGCCCAAGGCCAGAGGCACCATGTAGAGCACTGCGGCCAGGCTGGCAGCAATTTGGTGGCTGGCCAATGCCACAGCGCCCAGACGTGCGATGAACAAGGCCATCAATGTGAACGAAGTCACCTCGACCATGATGGACAAACCGGCAGGCACACCCAGTGCCAAAAAGCGCCGGATCACGGGCCAGTCTGGTCGTTCGGGGCGTATCCACAATCGGTAGGGTTGGTAAATATCTTGCGTGCGCAACAGCCACAGGCCTGCCAGCAGCATGAGGGTGTTGACCACCAGCGTCGCCCAAGCACAGCCCACGACCCCCATGCCGCCCAAACCAGCAGTGCCAAAAGTCAGTGCAAACGACAGCGGCACCTTGACCAACAAGGCACCCGCTTGCAGCCAGGTCACCAAGCGTGGATGCCCCAGGCTTTGGTTGAGGGTGCTGTACATGCGAAACAGCAGCGAGGGCACCAAGGCCAGCGCCAGGATGCGCAAATAAGCCCGCACATCGGGCCACAGAGCCTCAGGCACCTCGGTGGCCGACAGCCAAAGGTCTGGAAACCACAAGCCGCTGATGCCGATCACGGCAGCCCCTGCCGCAATGTAGAGTGCCTGCCGCACCGAGCGTCCTACCTCGGCTTGGCGGCCACCGCCTTGCAGCTCAGCCCAAACAGGCAGCAAAGCTTGCAGCAGCCCGTTCAAAGCCACATAAATGCTGATGTAAATGGACGAGGCCAAGGACAAAACAGCCAAGGCCTGAGGGCTGTAGCGGCCCGCGATCAAGGTGTCGGCGATGCCAAATGACATCACGGCCAGTTGCCCCACCAGCACGGTGCCTGCATGGCGGGCGATGATGCGCAGCTCGGACATGGCTCAGCGCGCGGACGGGTCTGAAGGGGTGCTGGGCGTTGTGGCTGGCCGAAAAATGACCAGGGTTTCAACTTTGTCGGTGGGCCGCTTGATGGCCGCCACTTCCTCCCAACCCAAGGACTTGATTTTGGCCGACAGCAAAGACCGGTTGGCGTTGTCGATGACCAGCCAGGCGCAGCCAGGCTGCGGTGTTTGCATGGGCACGAGCCGAGCTGGGGCGTGGTACATCAACGCCGCGCCTTGTGCTTTGGAGATGCCTGCGTACTGGAGGCACGCGGTGGGGCCGGTGGTGCGCGTGATTTTTTGGACCAAGGGCGCGTAGCTGCGGGCGTAGTCGAGCAAGGGCAGCCACAAAGTGGTCAGCAACAGCCAACACAGCACCGCGCCACCTGCGGGCAACACCAGGCTCTTCCAGATGGCAGCACGGTGGTAGCCCGTGCGCCACTTCACCAGTGCAGCCCATGCCACCGTGGCGGTCAGTGCAACGGCAAAAGCACCGACTGAAAACGACGGTATAAATTCGGGCGCCAGCCGTGCCACATTGGCCGCCGGTCTGGCCGGGGTGCCCGTTTGCATGGCCACCCAAACCACCCAAATGGTGAGCGCGCAGACACTGAAAAACAGCAAAGTGAACCAGTCAATCAGTGCGCCCAAACTGCGTTTGAGGGTGGGCAGCGCCAAGGCTGCCAAAGCGGCAATGGCGGGGAGCGAGGTCAGCAGCGCCCGGTCAGACAGGCCCGTGAACCAAGTGGCGCCCACCGTCACCAACACAAACCACAGCGGCAAACCTAAGTGCGGGTAGCGCCAGCCCTGTGACAACTGACCGCGCCAGCGCCACAAAGCCCACAGGGCCAAAGGCCAGGCAGGCCAAGTGAACCAGGCGATCAACTTGGCCAGAATGTGCACGTCGACCATGGTGTGGGGCACAACGCGCCAACGCCACAAATCCAGCGCTCCGGCGGTGGTGATGCACAACAGGCCAATGAGGGCCATCAGGCCCAAGTCGAGCATGCTCAAACGGCGTTGTGCCGGATCTGCTTGTGCACTGGCGCAGATGACCGAGCCACCAATGCCAAGCCACAGCGCCAGAGTCGGCGCGCCAGACAAGGTCAGGCCCAGCATGCCGATGGCCACTGCGGCGGCACTCTGAATGCGGTGGCGGGCCCAAGTTGCCAAGCCGAAAAACAACAAAGCCCCAAAGCACAGCTGACTGAGCGCGGGCGTGGTTTCGTGTGCAAGCCGGGCCAGGCCCAGGCAAGCCAACAGCGCCAGCAAACCCCCATCGGCCATGGCGCGGGCGTAGTCCGCTGGTTTGGCCTCGCCGCCAAACGCAAAGGCCACCGGCTGTGCTGCGGGGTGGCGCGTCAGTGCATACACCGCGTACCAAGTGGCGGTCAGTGTGGCGATCAGCATGCCGATAAATGGCAATCGGGCAAAGAGGTCTTCGAAGCCTGCGGGTGCCAGTCGAATGAAGGCGGCACCCAACCAATAGGGCAACAAGGCCAGGTTGCTGTCGGTGCTGCCCAGCAGCGTGGGTTTGAGCCAGCTGATGGCTTCGCCTGCTGCAGGTTGCGCCAGCTGCAGCATGTAGCCGAAGGCTTCAATGTCTTGCGCTTTCCAAAGCGATCGGCCCCAAAAGCCAGGCAACACATAGGCCGCGCACAACAAAAGCAAGGCCACACGCGGCAGCCTGCGCACGGCACTTTGTGCCACGATGGCGGGGGTAGGGAAGTTCACAGGATCTAAGATATCAGGTCAGGTTTGGGCCAGGCATGGGATTGTCTTTGCAAAGCGTGCGTCGGCGGCTTTGGCCAGCCCACGGGCTTAGCACCCTACTTTCCACCATACAAAAAGGGCAGGCCGGTTGCCCGGGCTGCCCTTTGCGGTACACCAAGAATGAATTACTTGGCGATGGTGGTGGTCTTGCCGAAGCGGTTGCGGAATTTCTCCACGCGGCCACCCATGTTGTCGACCGACTTTTGTGTGCCGGTGTAGAAGGGGTGCGACTCGCTGGTCGTGTCCAGCTTGTACAAAGGCAACTCGCGACCGTCTTCCATTTTGATCATTTCTTTGGTGTTAGCGCATGAGCGAGTCACGAACTTGAAACCATTGGACATGTCCTGGAAGCAAATTTCACGGTAGTTGGGGTGAATGCCGTCTTTCATGGGGAAATCCTTTTATTTTCGCTACGGTAGCCACACTTCAGCCTATCTGAGTGCACTTTCCGCAAAACCTGTCGATTATAGGGCATCAGCCGCCGCGTCGCATCATGTCAAAGAACTCAGAGTTGTTCTTTGTCGCTTTCATGCTCTTCAAGACCATTTCCATGGCTTCGATTTCGTCCATGTTGTACATGAATTGACGCAAGATGCGGGTTTTTTGCAGCACTTCGGGCTGCAACAGCAGTTCTTCACGGCGTGTGCCACTGCGGTTGAGGTTGATGGCGGGGAACACACGTTTTTCGTACAAACGGCGCTCGAGGTGGATTTCGCAGTTGCCCGTGCCCTTGAATTCTTCAAAGATCACTTCGTCCATGCGGCTGCCGGTGTCGACCAAGGCGGTGGCAATGATGGTCAGGCTGCCGCCTTCTTCCACATTGCGGGCCGCGCCAAAGAAGCGCTTGGGGCGCTGCAGGGCGTTGGCGTCTACGCCGCCAGACAGCACTTTGCCCGACGAGGGCACCACGTTGTTGTAGGCGCGGGCCAGTCGGGTGATCGAATCCAGCAAGATGACCACGTCTTTTTTCAGCTCAACCAGGCGCTTGGCACGTTCGATCACCATTTCGGCGACGTGCACATGACGCGAAGCGGGTTCATCGAAGGTGGAGGAGATGACTTCGCCGCGCACGCTGCGCTGCATCTCGGTCACTTCTTCTGGGCGCTCGTCGACCAGCAACACCATCAAATGCACATCGGGGTAGTTGGCGGTGATGGCGTGCGCGATCTGCTGCATCATCACGGTCTTGCCCGACTTGGGCTGCGCCACGATCAGGGCGCGTTGGCCGCGGCCGATGGGGGCAATGATGTCAATCACGCGGCTGGTGATGTTTTCTTCACCTTTGATGTCGCGCTCCAGACGCATCTGCTCTTTGGGGAACAGGGGCGTCAAGTTCTCGAACATGACCTTGTGTTTGTTGTTTTCCGGCAGATCACCGTTGACTTGGTCCAGCTTGGTCAAGGCAAAGTAGCGTTCGCCATCTTTGGGGATACGGACTTCGCCTTCGATCATGTCGCCGGTGTGCAGATTGAAGCGGCGCACCTGGCTGGGGCTGATGTAGATGTCGTCGGTGCTGGCCGTGTAGCTCGAGTCGGGGCTGCGCAAAAAACCAAAGCCGTCGGGCAAAATTTCGAGCACGCCGTCGGCAAACACCTGTTCGCCCGCTTTGGCGCGCTTTTTGATGATGGCAAACATCAGCTCCTGTTTGCGCATGCGACCGGTGTTCTCGATTTCGAGTGTGTCGGCTTGCTTCAGGAGTTCGGACACATGAAGTGCCTTGAGTTCATTCAAATGCATGGATTTGGCCTGTGGCGAATCGGTCCGTCGGGGACCGTTTTCAGATAAGCGGGTGGAAATGTTCAGAACCGGTTGCCGCCCGGGGTTGGGGGCTGGTGCTTCCGGCAATCAAGGCGCTGGTCCCTGTTCGGGTTGCCTTGCGGAAATTATGACAGGTTTTGAAGTAGGCCAAAAAACAAAAAACCGGGCCATTGGGGCCCGGTTCTGGAGGCTTGGCCTGAGTCAGTCAGGCCCAAGTCGACATCAAGCCAATTGCTGGTCGATGAAAGCGGTCAATTGTGACTTGCTCATGGCACCCACTTTGGTGGCGGCCAATTGACCATCCTTGAAGATCATCAGGGTCGGGATGCCGCGGATACCGAACTTGGCGGGAATGTCGCGGTTGTCGTCCACGTTCATCTTGGTGATCTGCAGCTTGCCTTCGTAGGTGCCCGCCACTTCGTCCAAAATGGGGGCAATCATTTTGCAAGGGCCGCACCATTCAGCCCAGAAGTCGACCACCACGGGTTGGCTCGACTGGAGAACGTCGGCTTCGAAAGTGGCGTCGGTAATGTGTTTGATCAGATCGCTGGCCATGGCCTTTTCCTTGTGAACATTGAAGATGCGGCTAAAGTTGCGGCTATTTTGACAGAATCCCAACGCGCTCGCCTGTCGCGCAGGCGTTGCCATCACATAAATTCATGACTTCCTCTGCTGCTGCTTCCTCCGCTTCGTCCGATTTTCCCGTGCTCGAGGCCCAGGTGGCCATTGTGGGCGGTGGCCCCGCCGGACTGATGGCCGCAGAGGTGTTGTCGCAGGCGGGCGTTTCTGTTCACTTGTTCGACGCCATGCCGTCTGTTGGCCGTAAATTTTTGTTGGCCGGCAAGGGGGGCTTGAACCTCACCCATGCCGAGGCGCCGGAGTTGTTTCGCACCCGTTATGGCAATCAGCAAATCCAAGCAGGCCAATGGCTTGACCAGATGGATGCTCAAGCCGTTCGTGATTGGGCCAAGGGCCTGGGGGTGGACACTTTTGTGGGCACTTCAGGTCGGGTGTTCCCCGAGGAAATGAAGGCAGCGCCTTTGCTCAGGGCTTGGTTGCATCGTTTGCGGCATCCGGCTTCAGGCGTGCCGGTGCAATTTCACATGCGCCACCGCTGGCAAGGCTGGGTAGGAGAACATCTGGTTTTTCAGCCCACAGGTCAAGTGGGCGTGACGCGTGTTCATGCCCGCGCGACCTTGCTGGCCTTGGGGGGCGCCAGTTGGCCGCGCCTGGGTTCCGATGGCGCCTGGGTGTCGCTGCTGGCCGAACAGCATGTGCCCATCACCCCACTGAAGCCTGCCAATTGCGGGTTTGATGTTTTGGGCCGGGAAGGCCAGGGTTGGACTGAACACTTTCGCAGCCGCTATGCGGGCCACCCGCTCAAGTCGGTCGCACTCAGGGTTGAGGCCGCTGTGGGCCCGCAGGGTCAGCCGGAGGGCGAAGCCCGATTTGAGCGCAAAGGCGAGTTTGTCGTCACCGACACCGGGGTGGAAGGCAGCCTGATTTACGCTGCATCGGCTTGGTTGCGCGATGACCTGGCCCAAGGGCCTGCGCAATTGGTGCTGGATTTGTTGCCCGATAAATCGCTGGATCAGGTCCGTTCAGAGGTGCGCTGGCCGCGCGGCAGCCGCAGTTTGTCCAGTCATCTCAAAAGCCGCTTGGGCATTGATGGCGTGAAGCTGGGGCTTTTGTATGAGCTTTGTTCGCCTGAAACCATCGCCAACCCGGAGGCTTTGGCGCTCAGCTTGAAGGGCTTGCCTGTCCCTCTTAAAAGCGCCAGGCCGGTGGAAGAAGCCATCAGCACGGCGGGTGGGGTCGATTTGGCAGGATTGACACCTGAGTTGATGCTGACCCAAAGACCTGGTGTGTACTGCGCTGGCGAGATGCTGGACTGGGAAGCCCCGACGGGCGGCTATTTGTTGACCGCTTGTTTGGCGAGCGGCTACCGTGCAGGTTTGGGTATTTTGACGAATTTGTAACAATTCAACACAAATGGTGTATTCCAAGAGGTCATGTGCTGCGTTGTTGTTCTGTGAGTAACTTCATCCTTAACGAGGTCGACATGACGCCAGAAGCTTCCCAGGAATACCAGCGTGCCGTTGAAGAGGCCGCCAACGCCTTCATGAAAGTGATGGCATTGCGTGGCTTCAATGTTCGCGATTACCCCCAAAATTTTGTGGCTCAAATGGCGAATCAGACGCGCTTGACCTTTGAGACCAACCGAAATGGGGCTCACAAAAACGCCGATCACTTGGTGTCTGAGTTGCTGCGCGCTGCCCCGGCTGCCCCTCAACTGGTGACCGCGGCCAAAGTCAAATCTTTGCCTTTTCCAGCGCTGCGCCGTCGCATGGCCTGATTCTTTGCTGACCCACTTTCGAATCGGTGGTGTCGGCAGTATCGGCGGACGGCAAGATATTGGTGACAATAGCCGCCATGCAATGGCACTTTTGGACTGAACGCCTTTACCTGATGAGCTGCCGTTTTGCCGGCTACGTCATGCTCAATGTGGCAGACGATGCGGCGATGCTGGCTTTGGTTTTTTGCTGAGGTGACAGCAAAAAAGGGCTTGTTTGCAAGACTTGTCGCGCTGAAAGTCCTTGAAATCGCCCGAATAAATGTAAGTTGACGAGCCTTGACCCCGGCACTGGCTCCACAGTTAGGGCTGCTTGGTTCCCCACCTGACCCGGTTGGCCGCTTCACCATGCGGGAAGGCCCGTCGGGATCCATTGTAGGCGAGCTTGCTGGTGCTTTTTTGTCTTTGGCCGTTTTTTCCTGTTTTCCTCAAGGCCAAGCTGCGGGCTTGACCGATTGCACGCGACTTGCCAAAACAAGCCCCAAATAGTGCCTCGTCAGCCCGATAGAATCAGGCCCATGTCTTACCTTGTTCTCGCGCGCAAATACCGCCCTCGCAATTTCACCGAAATGGTGGGGCAAGAGCACGTGGTTCAGGCCCTGACCAATGCTTTGGTGCAGCAGCGCCTGCACCATGCCTACTTGTTCACGGGCACTCGGGGGGTGGGCAAGACCACCGTGTCGCGCATTTTGGCCAAGTCTCTCAACTGCCAGGGTGCGAACGGGCAGGGCGGCATCACCGCCGAGCCCTGCGGTGTTTGCCAGGCCTGCCGCGACATCGACGCGGGTCGTTTTGTGGATTACACCGAGCTGGACGCAGCCTCTAACCGGGGTGTGGACGAGGTGCAGAGCCTGCTGGAGCAGGCGGTCTACAAACCCGTGCAAGGGCGCTTCAAGGTCTTCATGATCGACGAGGTCCACATGTTGACCAACACCGCGTTCAATGCGATGTTGAAGACGCTGGAAGAGCCGCCTGAGTATTTGAAGTTTGTATTGGCCACAACCGACCCGCAAAAAGTGCCTGTCACGGTGCTGTCGCGTTGTTTGCAATTCAACCTGCGCCCGATGGCCCCTGAGACCGTGTTTGAACACCTGACGCAGGTGCTGGCTGCAGAGCAATTGCCTGCCGAGCCTTTGGCGTTGCGTCTGCTGGCCCGTGCAGCCCGAGGCTCCATGCGCGATGCTTTGAGCCTGACCGATCAGGCGATTGCCTTCGGCAATGGCTTGGTGCAAGAAGCCGGTGTGCGGCAAATGCTGGGCAGCGTGGACCGCAGCCATGTGCTGCACATGATCCGTGCGCTGACCGATGGCGACGGTGCTGCCGTGGTGGGCCAGGTCAATGCTCTGCGCTTGCAAGGCGTTTCGGCTGCCGCCACCCTGGAAGACATGGCCATGCTGCTGCAACGCATGGCGGTCATGCAGATGGTGCCCAGCATGGCGCAAGACGGCGATGACCCCGATACCCAAGGTTTGGCCGAACTGGCCCAAGCCATGCCAGCCGAAGAAACCCAGCTGTTGTATAGCCTGTGCCTGCACGGTCGCACCGAGTTGGGCTTGGCCCCGGACGAATACGCGGCGCTGACCATGGTGTTGCTGCGCTTGCTGGCTTTCAAACCCCAGGCGGGATTGGCTGAAAAAAAAAGCCCGCGAATCAACACCCCGTCAGTAACTGAAACGCCATCGCCAGGGCCGACCACGGTCGTTGCACCTGCTGCCGCCCTTGTAACTGCGCCTCTTGTAAGTGCCCCCGCAGCGGCCCCTGTCGTTTTGCCAGCCATGGCGCCAAAGCAGCCAGAGGCGGTTGGCATGTCGCCAGCAGCAAAGCCAGACCGCATGGACAAGCCGATGGCGGCAGCCGCCCAGATGACCGACCGCCATTCCATGGCTGAACCACCGCCTTGGGAGGACTGGCCCGACACGACCGACTACGCCGATCAAGGTTCGCACGCTGTGGCATCCGGCCACACTGAGGCTCCTGCTCCAGCGATGCGGTCTTTGCCGGTGCGCGAGGCTTCTGAGCCTTCGGCTCGGGTGGACATCCCTCGGCAAACCACGCCTGCGGCTGTGGAGACGACCCCTGAAGGCAGTGTCTGGCTCGAGGCGGTGCAAGGCCTGATGGCGCAAGAGGCCATCACTGCCTTGGTGCGCGAGTTGGCTTTGCAGTCTCAATTGCTGGCCCGCGATGCGGAGCAATGGCACTTGCGCGTAGAGCGTGAGACCCTTAACCATGCGGCAAGCCGGGAGCGTTTGCAAGCCGCTTTGCTGGCCGCAGGGCATGGCGATGTCAAATTGCACATTGAAATCGGTCCTGTCACTGACAGCCCTGCCAAGCGTCTGGCCGTGCTGGCAGCTGCCAAAATGGTGGCCGCCCAGGAACTGATCCAGAGCGACCCGCTGGTGCAGGCCATGGTGCGCGACTTTGGCGCACGCATTGTGCCCGGCAGCATCCAGCTGATTTGATTTTCCCGCAACACTTTTCATATCCCCCCTAAAGGAAACCCCCATGTTCAACAAAGGACAACTCGCCGGCTTGATGAAACAAGCCCAAGCCATGCAGGACAACCTTAAAAAAGCCCAGGACGAACTGGCTTTTGTCGAGGTGGAAGGCCAATCTGGCTCGGGCATGGTCAAGGTGCTGATGACCTGCAAGCACAGCGTGCGTCGCGTGACCATCGACCCCAGTCTGCTGGCCGATGACAAAGACATGCTGGAAGACCTGGTGGCAGCGGCTTTCAACGACGCTGTGCGCATGGCTGAAGAAGTCTCACAACAAAAAATGGGCAAGCTGACCGCCGGTTTGCCGCCCGGCATGAAGTTGCCTTTCTGATCGACTGACCGCTCGATATGGCCGATACCCACGCGCTTGCCACTTTGGTCCAGGCCCTCAAGGGCTTGCCGGGGGTGGGCATCAAGTCGGCTCAACGCATGGCTTTTCAGCTGTTGCAAAACGACCGGGCCACGGCACGGCAGTTGGCCGCTGCTTTGGGCAATGCCGTCGAGAAAATTCGGCATTGCGCCTGTTGCCACACCTTCACCGAAGCCGAGTTGTGTGACACCTGCCTGGACATGACGCGCGACCGCACGCTGTTGTGCGTGATCGAGACCCCCGCAGACCAATCGGCCATTGAGCGCACCGGCACGTATCGGGGTTTGTATTTTGTGCTTATGGGCAAACTCAGCCCTTTGGATGGCATTGGCCCGCACGACATTGGTCTGGCCAAGCTCAAGCAGCGTGTGGCCGATGGGGTGCTGACCGAGGTGATTTTGGCCACCAACTTCACGGCCGAGGGTGAGGCCACGGCCCATGTGATCTCGGAGATGATCCGCCAGCAAGGCTTGAAAGTGACCCGACTGGCTCGTGGCGTGCCCGCAGGCAGCGAGCTGGAATATGTGGATTTGGGCACCATTGCCCATGCCTTGGTCGATCGGCGCTGAGGAGCCGCACAGCCGGGAGCGACGTCACGGCTTGGGGGCTGCTCTTTGGACAGCAACACCGGCTTGCACGAGGTGCGCTCCTAGTTGAAATCCATTACGTGAAAACCCGCTCGGGATCAATCCTGATGCGTGATTCCGGGCTTGTCCTTATGCTCAAGTCATCGAATTTTCGATGGTCTTTTGGAGCCCAGTTGTGTCTGACCTCGTGTGGCGGCGACGTTCTTTTTTGCTGTCGGCGATGGCCGCCTTGGCAGGGCCGTCGGCATCTTGGGCCGCGGTGGATCCTTTGCGGGGGGTGCAGCGTGTCACCATCGCTTTGGCGGCCAGGCAAAGCCTGTATCACTTGCCACTGACCCTCGCAGAGCACTTGGGTTATTTCAGGCAGGCGGGCATCGCGGTCACATGGTTGCCCCAAGAATCGGGTGCCAAGGCCTTGGCCAGTGCATTGCAAGGGCAGGCCGATGTGGTGGCTGGCGCATTTGAGCATTTGTTTGGCTTGCAGCACAAAGGCTTGAGTTACCAGGCGTTTGTTCAGATGGGACGAACCCCGCAGGTCAGTTTTGGCGTGGCGCCCCGTTTCGAGTTCCGTTCGGTGATGGCGCTGAAGGGTGCCCGTGTAGGGATTACTTCGCTGGATTCCAGCACCCACTGGATGACCTGTCAGTGGCTTTTGCAAAATGGATTGCTGCCCGAAGACGTGGTTTTTGTCGAGGTCGGCTCCTCTGCTGGGGTGGTCGATGCACTGCGCACAGGCGCTATCGACGCGTTATGCAACCCCGATCCGGTCATGTATGGGCTTGAGCAAAAAAACGAAATACGTGTGATGGGGGAAACGCGCACCCTGATGTCCACCCGCAAATTGATGGGTGGTCCGGTCCCAGGGGCCTGCTTGTTTGCAAGGGCTGATTTTTTGCAGCGTCAGTCCGATGTGGCGCAGGCTTTGAGCGATGCCGTGGTGCACGCCCTGAAGTGGTTGCAAACGGCCGGTTTGACCGACATTCTGAAGACGGTCCCCGCACCGCACTGGTTCGGAGACCGGGCGGTTTACCTGGGCGCGTTTGAGAAGTTGCGTGAGTCGTACGCGCTGGATGGCCTGATCGATGGCGATGCCGTGCGCACTGCCTGGCGAGCCCATTCCCGTTTGCCCGGTCGTTTGAATGGGGTGCGCTTGTCTGTGGCACCCACTTACACCAATGCGTTTGCCGTCAAATCCAAAAGCCGCTTCGCCGCTTGAGGGCCGTTTGGCCCGCAAGTGACCGCTTGTTCAGCGTTGGTTTTTGGGCTTGTTGGCCTGCTTGCGCTTTGGCGCGGGTGCTTTGGTGGTGGCTGGCTTGTTGGGTGTTGAACGGCTCACCCGACGTGACCCTTGGGAAGGCACCAGGATGGTCAGGTTTTGACCGGTGGCCACGCGCGCATTGGCTTTGAGGCTGTTCCAGGCGAGCATGTTCGCCTCAGATACGCCATGCCGAGCAGCCAGACTCGCCAAGGTGTCGCCCTTGCGTGCTTTGACCGCAATCCTTTTGAGCACCACTTCGGGTGCAAGCCCCAGCTGACCGTTGTCTGCCAGATGCTCGGTCACGTCGTTGTCCAGGCGTCCTTTGCGGTGCACCAGCAAGGTGGAGCCCGAGGTGACCATCATGCGCGGCGGTATGCCGTTGACTGAGCGCAGTTGGTCGAGGGGCATGTCCAGTTGTTGCGCGACATCTTCGAGCTTCATGGTTCTGGGGGCTTGCCATGCGGTCCACGTCGCCAATGGTCGGTTGGCGTGGGCTTGCAGGTTGCGCTCAAAAATCTTGGCGTTGTCCCACGGCAGCAAAATTTGGGGTGTGCCGGCAGCCAGGATCACGGGGCGATTCATCGATGGGTTGAGTGCCTTGAAATCCTCCAGACTGACGGCGGCTAGTTTCACGGCGATCGCCACATCAATGTCACGCTCAATCGGGACGCTTTTGAAATAGGGGTGGTTTTGGATCAGTGGCAGCTGCGTGTTGAAGGTCTCGGGTTGCGCCACGATGTTTTTGACCGCTTGCAGCTTGGGCACGTAGTAGCGGGTTTCGTTGGGCATGTTCAGGTCGCTGTAGGTCAGCGGCTTGCCCTGGGCTTTGTTGCGCGCCAAGGCACGACCCACGCTGCCTTCGCCCCAGTTGTAGGCGGCCAAGGCCAGGTGCCAATCGCCGAACATGCCATAGAGTTTTTGCAGGTAATCGAGTGCCGCGCGGGTGGACTCGAGCACATCTCGGCGGTCGTCGCGGAACAGGTTTTGCTTCAGGTCAAAAAATTTGCCTGTGGCGGGCATGAACTGCCACATGCCGGCGGCTTTGGCGCTGGACACGGCTTGGGGGTTGAATGCGGATTCGATGAAGGGCAGCAAGGCCAGCTCGGTCGGCATGTTGCGGCGCTCCAGTTCTTCCACCACATGGAACAGGTAAGGGCGTGAGCGCTCGGTCATGCGCAGCATGTAGTCGGGGCGACCCGAATACCACTGCTCACGGTTGCGCACCAGGTCGCTGTCCAGATCGGGCATGGCAAAGCCACGGCGAATGCGTTCCCACACATCGGTCGGCGGGGTCAGCCCCAAGTTGCTGCGGGGTTTGAGGGGCAGCACGGGTTCTTGTGGGTTGATCACCGCTTTTTCGGCGGCGGCTGGGGTGTCCTTTGCCTCGGTTGACGGTGCCGCAGATGGCGGCGGGGTCAACTCGGGTGTCGACGAAGGCGCGGTGGCGCAAGCGCCCAACAACAGGGTCAGGCCCAAACACAGGGCCGTGGCCCAGTGCCGTCCGTCCGCTTGAGAGGAAACAAGGCCAGTGGTGCCCGGCGGGGTGAGAGAGTTCATCAAAATTCGTTTTTCCATGTGCGCAGTGCTGCAAAGGTGGTCACGACATCCAGTGCACGTGCGTCGCGTTGCCTGACGGCGGTCGAGACAGCGCTGCTGCGGCTTCGCAAAAAAGGGTTGATTGCCAGTTCAGTCGACAAGGGAACGGGCAGGGTGGCTTGGTTTTGTTGGCGCAGCAGTGCGCAGGCCTGAGCGTAGGTGCGCAGGTCGCTGTTGTCCGGGTCAACCGCCAAGGCGAATTTCAGATTCGACAGCGTGTATTCGTGGGCACAGCAGACACGGGTGTCGCCCGGCAGTGCCGCCAAACGGTCGAGTGAATCGAGCATTTGGGCGGGCGTGCCTTCAAACAGCCGACCGCATCCACCCGAAAACAGGGTGTCGCCACAAAAGAGAAGAGGGGCTTGCCCGGCAGGTTGAGCCCAAAAAGCAATATGGCCTGCGGTGTGGCCAGGCACATCGTGCACATTCAGCGTCAGGCCATGCCAGTAAACAAGGTCATCTTGCCTCAAGCCCGTGGCCGCTGTGGGCAATACTTCGGTGGCCGGACCCCAAACGGCGGCTTGCGTTTGCGCGACCAAGTCGGCGATGCCGCCAGTGTGGTCGGCATGGTGGTGCGTGACTAAAATCGTGTCCAGCTGCACGCCCGGATGCTGCCGCAACCAGGCCATGACAGGCGCACTGTCGCCGGGGTCGACCACCAGCGCTTGGTGGTCGTTGTGCAACAACCAGATGTAGTTGTCAGAGAATGCGGGCAGTGCAATGAGTTTCATGGAGAGTCAGATTATAGAAAGCAAGCATTCGCGAGACACTTGGTTGGCCCATTTAGGTCAGCCGGTAGCGTCACGCTTGCTGTCATGGGAGCAGCAACAGGCCGATGAGTTGTTGGCCGATGTCTTTGGCTACCATGCGGTGCAACTGGGTTGGCCCGATTTGCGGGCTTTGCGCTGCAACCGAATGCCTCACCGCTGGCAAGCGCAGGCCGAGTTCGAATGGCCCGACACGCGCCATGATCTGGCTGTGCCCAGCGTGGGCCACTTGTCCATGGGTGAGTCGGATGTCTGGATCGACAGTCGGGCCTGGCCTTGGCCGGCTGACAGCCTCGACTTGGTGGTTTTGCCCCACACCCTAGAGCGTTCAGCCGACCCCCATGCCTGTTTGCGCGAAGTGGAGCGTGTGCTGATTCCTGAGGGACAGGTGTTGATCACAGGCTTGAATCCCTTCAGTTTGTGGGGCTGGCAGCAATCGCGTGCCGGCCAGGGTGGTCAGACCGGTGCGCCGGTGCAGCCCTTGATCGCTTATCGGCGCTTGCGGGATTGGTTGCGTTTATTGGGTTTTGAGGTTCAGGTCAGCCGTTTTGGGGGCTGGACTCCCGCCTTGCGCCGTGAAACCTGGATGCAGCGTCTGGGCTGGATGGAGGCTGTCGGTGCGCGTTGGTGGCCGATTTTTGGCGGAGCCTACCTGTTGATGGCGACCAAAAAAGTGCCCGGCGGCCGCCTGATCGATGCGCGTCGCTGGCGCACGGTACGATCGCCCGCTGCGGCGACTGCACCTGTCGCGCGCGCCGACACCACCATGAGCCGTCAGCCGGCCCCGAAAGACACCGTTGAACCACGTTGAAATCCACACAGATGGCGCCTGCAAAGGCAATCCCGGCCCCGGGGGCTGGGGCGTTCGCCTTCAGTCCGGCCAGCATGTGCAAGAGTTGTTCGGTGGCGAGCTGAACACCACCAACAACCGGATGGAGATGACCGCTGTCATCGAGGGCCTGATGGCCCTCAAGCGGCCCTGTCAGGTGACCTTGTATCTGGACAGCGAATACGTGCGCAAAGGCATCACCGAGTGGATTCATGGCTGGAAAGCCCGTGGCTGGCGCACAGCGGCCAAGCAAGCTGTCAAAAATGCCGATCTGTGGCAAAAATTGGACGCCGTCGTGTCTACTTCGGGACACCAGATTGACTGGCGCTGGGTCAAGGGCCACAACGGCGATCCGGGCAACGAGCGGGCCGATGCGCTGGCCAATCAGGGCGTGGACAAAGCGCTGGGCCGCTGACAGACTGAAATTCGGAGACGGCGGTCTTGTTGGACGAGGTCTTTCAACCCCCCAAAAAAACCCACAATTTCCGCAAAATGTCCCATTGGGTAAATTGAGCGGCGCTGTTACATTCTGTCAGTCTTGGTGAATTCAACCTAAAAGAGATCTTTGAATGGCTTACAAGAAGAAATACGCCGTGATGGCGTTGTTGGGTGTTTGTGCTGCTTCGGGTGTGGCTTGGTGGGCTCAAAACAAATCGGCACCATCGGGCGATGCGGCAAAACCTGCCGTTACGGCGGCTCCTGGTGCCGGTCCTGCCAAAGCCACCGCTGTCGAGGTGGCCAAGGTGGACACCATGACCTTGGTGGACGAAACCCAGGCCGTGGGCAGCTTGCGGTCTCGCCAGGGTGTGATGTTGCGCCCGGAGGTGGGTGGGCGCGTCAAACAAATTTTCTTCGCTGACGGCCAACGCGTGCGCAAAGGGCAGGTGATGGTCCAGTTTGAAGACCAGCTCCAGCAAGCCCAGTTGTCACAGGCCAAGGCCGAGCTGTCAATTGCCGAGGCCAATCACAAGCGCAACCAGGAATTGGTGACGCAAAACTTCATCAGCAAGCGTTCGCTCGACGAAAGCGGCGCGGCACTCGAGGTCTCTCGCGCCAAGTTGGCGCTGGCCGACGCCACTTTGCAGCGTCTGAAGGTGCTGGCCCCATTTGATGGCATCACGGGCCTCAAGCAGGTCAACGTGGGCGACTACCTGAAAGACGGCGCGGACATGGTCAACGTCGAAGACATGGATGCTGTCTTGCTCGATTTCCGTTTGCCAGAGCGCTTTCAGGCCAAGATTCGCGCAGGACAAAAAGCACAGCTGACCGTTGACGCCTTGCCCGGCCGCCCTTTCAGTGCCATCGTGCAGGCCGTGGACCCCTTGATTGAGGCCAATGGCCGTTCGGTGGGGGTGCGAGGTTGTATTGACAACCGCCAGCAGCAACTGCGTCCAGGCATGTTTGCCCGTGTGAACGCGGTGTTTGGCTCGCGTGAAAACGCCATGGTGATTCCTGAAGAAGCGATCATCCCTCAGGGGGGGCGCACCTTTGTGGTCAAAGTGGTGGCGGGCGAAAAACCCGACACCCTGGTTTCCGAGCGCGTGCCCGTCAAAGTCGGTTTGCGTCAACCGGGCAAGGTCGAGATTCTGGAAGGTCTGGCTGCAGGTGACACCGTGGTCACCGCAGGTCACCAGCGCTTGCAAAAAGACGGCACAACAGTTCGCGTGGTTGACCTGTCTCAGCCCGGTGCTGGCAAGCCTGCCGGTGGTCCTGCCCCGGCGGGTGCACCAGCTGCACCCGCCGCAATGGCCAAGCCGGGAGCGGCTGCCAAAAACGTGGCCTTGACAGGCCCCAACCCTTGCCTGAGGGGTGCCGATGCAGCTCGCTGAAACCTCCATCCGGCGGCCTGTTCTGGCCGTCGTGATGTCCTTGCTGATTTTGCTCATTGGTGCGGTCAGCTTCAAAAGCCTGTCCTTGCGTGAGTACCCCAAGATCGATGAACCCACGGTCACCGTGACCACCCGTTATGTGGGCGCTTCGGCCGAGGTGATCGAATCTCAGGTGACCAAACCGCTGGAAGATTCGATTGCGGGCATTGACGCGGTGGACGTCATCACCTCCATCAGCCGTGCCGAGCAGTCGCAGATCACGGTGCGCTTTCGCCTCGAAAAAGACGCCGACACGGCGGCGGCTGAAGTGCGTGACCGTACTTCTCGCGTGCGCAACCGTTTGCCGCAAGCCATTGAAGAGCCTGTGATTGCCAAAGTCGAGGCCGATGCGTTTCCGGTGATCTGGCTGGCTTTTTCGAGCGATACGCTGAATGCATTGCAAATCAACGACCTGGTCAACCGCATCGTCAAACCCCGTTTGCAAACCGTGACGGGTGTGGCCGATGTGCGCATTTTTGGTGAGCGCAAATACGCCATGCTGGTGTCGCTGGACCATGCCCGGTTGTCGTCTTTCAAACTGACGCCGCAAGATGTCGAAGATGCCATCCGGCGCAGCAACCTGGAGTTGCCTGCTGGCCGAATCGAGTCCAGCAACCGCGAGTTCAGTGTGTCGTCGCAAACCGACCTGGCACGTCCTGGGCAGTTTGGCGATATCGTGATCCGCAGCGTCAATGGTTTTCCGGTCAAGCTGCGTGATGTCGCTCAGATCAAGGAAGACGCCGCCAACGACCGAAGTGTGGTGCGGCTGAACGGTCAACCGGCCATTTCTGCGGGCGTGATCCGGCAGGCAACCGCCAACCCACTGGAATTGTCCAAGGGTGTGCGCGAGATGATTCCGCGTTTGAAGGCCGACTTGCCCGGCGACATGTCGATTGATGTGGCCAACGACAACTCGGTGTTCATTGACCGCTCGGTCAAGAACGTGTTCCAGACCATCGTGGAAGCGGTGGTTTTGGTGGCTTTGGTGATTTTTGTTTTCTTGCGCACCATTCGCGCATCGATCATCCCCATCATCACCATCCCGGTCAGCTTGATTGGCGCTTTCGCCATGATGGCCTTGGCCGGTTTCACCATCAACACCCTGACTTTGCTGGCGCTGGTGCTGGCCATTGGCCTGGTGGTGGACGATGCGATTGTGGTGCTGGAGAACATTTACCGGCACATTGAAGAGGGACTTGATCCGTTTTCTGCGGCCATCAAAGGGGTGCGAGAAATCAGTTTTGCGGTCGTGGCCATGACCATGACGCTGGCGGCGGTGTTTGCGCCCTTGGCCTTCACACCGGGACGCACAGGCAAGCTGTTTGGCGAGTTTGCGCTGGCGCTGGCCGGGGCTGTGATTGTGTCGGGCTTTGTGGCATTGACCCTGGCCCCCATGCTGAGCTCCAAATTGCTGCGCCACAACCCCAACCCCAGCTGGTTTGACCGGAACATGGAGCGTTGGCTCACGGCGCTGTCGAACGGCTATGAAAACCTGCTGCGTCTGATTTTGACCCGCGCCCGTTGGGCGGTGGTGTTGGTCATGATCGGCTCGGGCGTGGGCATTGCGCTGATTTACCCGACCATGAAGCAAGAACTCGCGCCGCTGGAAGACCGGGGCACGATTTTGGCTACCGTCAACGCGCCCGACGGCTCCACCTTGCAGTACACCGATCGCTATGCCCGTTCGCTGGAAAAGTTCGGCCAAGCCTATCCGGAGTTCGACCGCATTTTTGCCAACATCGGCAACCCCACGGTGGGCCAGGGCACGGTGGTTTACCGCGCGGTGGACTGGGACGAGCGCAAGCGCACGACCTTGGAGATTGCCCGTGAAATGGGTGCCAAGTTCAACAGCCTGCCCGGGGTCAATGCTTTTCCGATCACACCGCCTTCTTTGGGCCAAGGTTTCCGTGAGCGGCCCTTGAACTTCGTGATTCAAACCTCTGACAGTTACCAAAACTTGAACTTGCTGACCCGCCAGTTGATGGACGAGGTGGCCAAGAACCCGGGCATTTTGTCACCCGATGTGGACTTGCGCTTGAACAAACCCGAGTTGCGGGTCGAGGTGGACCGCGTCAAAGCCGCCGAACTGGGCGTGAGCATTGATGTTGTGGCGCGGACCATTGAGACCATGTTGGGTGGTCGCGTGGTGACGCGTTACAAGCGCGATGCCGAGCAATACGACGTGATCGTGCAAACCCAGCCGTCGGCCCGCAACACGCCGGACGACATTGACGTGATCCAGGTGCGTGGCCGCAACGACACCATGATCCCCTTGTCGAGTTTGGTGAAGGTGCGTGAGAGCGTGTCGCCGCGCGAGTTGAACCACTTCGGTCAGCGCCGCTCGGTGTCCATCACAGCCAATTTGGCCCCTGACTACTCGCTGGGTGAAGCCCTGAAGTTCATGGACGAAACCGCAGCCAAGGTTTTGAAGCCAGGCTACACCACCGAGCTGAACGGCACTTCGCGCGAATTCAAAAAATCGCAAGGCGCTTTGGTGATCGTGTTTGTGCTGGCGCTGTTCTTCATCTTTTTGGTGCTGGCGGCCCAGTTCGAAAGCTTCATCGACCCCTTGGTGATCATGCTGTCGGTGCCACTGTCGATGATTGGTGCGCTGTTGGCGCTCAAGTTCACGGGCGGCTCGCTCAACGTGTACTCCCAAATCGGCCTCATCACGCTGGTGGGCTTGATCACCAAGCACGGTATTTTGATTGTGGAGTTCACCAACCAGTTGCGTGAGCAGGGCTTGGCCATGCAAGAAGCCCTGATCAAGGCTTCTGCCCAGCGCTTGCGCCCGATCTTGATGACGACCGGGGCCATGGTGCTGGGGGCGGTGCCGTTGGCGCTGGCCACTGGCGCAGGGGCCGAGAGCCGCACGCAAATCGGTTGGGTCATTGTGGGTGGCATGAGCCTGGGCACTTTGCTGGCCATCTTTGTGGTGCCCACCATGTACTCGTTGCTGGCACGCAAGACAGTGCCGGGGCCGAACAAAACCATTGCCCTGGACGAACCTGTGGCCGATGGCCATTCGGCCTCGCATTGATTGTTCGGGGTTGACCATTCAAAAGGGCTGCATGTGCAGCCCTTTTTTTGGGGAGAAGTGGTCGGCTTTATGACGGATGTTGTGTCGGGGTCGACCTTAAAGGTGCCCATCAAACATCATCACATCCACTTCGTCGCCCACAGCCACATGGCCTTGCGTGTGGCCCAGCACGATCAGGCCATTGGCCTGCACCATGGAGCTGAGCACGCCCGAGCCCTGGTTGCCGGTGATGCTCACTTGCAGCTGGCCCGCCGCGTTGGTGCTGACGATGCCGCGCTGGTACTCGGTGCGGCCTGGTTTTTTGCGCAAGGCCTCCGTGCTTTTGGCCTTGAGCAAAGGCAAGGGCGGGGCTTGCCAGCCCATGAGTTGTTGCAGGGCAGGGCGCACAAAGGCGGCAAAGGTCACCATCACCGCGACCGGGTTGCCCGGCAATCCAAACAGAGCGGCGGCGCGTTCACCGCGTTGGATGCGGCCCACGGCCATGGGGCGGCCCGGGCGCATGGCGATGCGCCAGAAGGCCACATCGCCGAGCTTTTTCATCATGGCTTTGGTGTGATCGGCTTCACCCACGCTCACGCCGCCGCTGGTGATGATGGCGTCGGCCTTGTCAGCAGCGTCACGAAAGGCTTGCTCCAGCGCCGACGGTTCGTCGCGCACCACGCCCATGTCGATCAGCTCGCAGCCCAGCGCCTGCACCATGCCGGCCACGGTGTAGCGGTTGCTGTCGTACACAGCACCTTCTCGTGGCGCTTCGCCCAGGCTCAGAATTTCGTCACCCGTAGAAAAGTAAGCCACCTTGGGCCTGCGCCAGACCGATACCGTGGGCAAGCCCAGGCTGGCCAGCAAGCCGCAGGCAGCCGGGGTCAATCGGGTGCCTGCGCGCAGGGCGGGCATGCCCGCCATCAGGTCTTCGCCAGCCAAGCGGCGGTTGTCGCCCGTTTGCAGCAGGCCGGGCGGAATGTGCACGGTGTCGCTTTTGGGGTCCGCGATTTTTACCAGCTCTTGCGGCGCCACAGTGTCCAGGCCTGCAGGCATGATGGCGCCGGTCATGATGCGCACGCATTCACCCGCTTGCACCGTGCCTTGCCAGGCTGCACCCGCGAAGGCCGTGCCCACTACTTTCAAGGGGGTGGGCTGGTTCGTCAGCAGTTCCGTACCCCGAAATGCGTACCCGTCCATGGCCGAGTTGTCGTGAGGCGGCACGCTGATGGGCGAGACCACATCCTGCGCCAGGATGCGGCCATGCGCTTGCATCAGGGGCACGCTGTCTTGCTCGCACACGGGTTGCACCAGTTGGGCCAAAAAATCGTTCACATGGCGGGCTGACAGGGCTTGCGGGTCGTAGCCTTGCAGGCGCTCGGCGATCTCACTCAGCGACAAGGCGGGTGACATGGCGTTGAACAAGTTCGGGGTCGGTGGCGTGGTCATGGTCTGCGCGGTCACTGCAAGAGAGACGGGGTGGTCAAAGAGATTCGAGTTGCTGCAGTTCGGCCAGCGTGTTGGCGTTGGCAAAGGCTTGGGTGCTGTCGCCTGGCAAATCAAAGGGCACGATGGCGCAGCGGTGCTGGCCAGTCCAGGCGTCGATCTTGCGGCCACCGCCTTGGGTGAACTTGACCAGACTTTCAAGCAGGTCAGTTTTGAGCAGACAAAACACCGGCTGTGGGCGCACCGTGCCATCGGCCTCGGTCGCGGCGGCCATGGCGATGTCGGCTTCTTGCGCGTTCATGGCCGAGTAAAGGCGCTCGACCAGATCCAGTGGAAACAGGGGCGTGTCGCACGGCACAGTCAGCAAGAGCGGTGTTTCGCAGCGTTCCAAACCCGTCTGAAAGCCCGCCAGCGGACCGGCAAAACCATCGATGCTGTCGGGCCAGACTGGTACGCCCAGCGATTCGTAGGCGGCGAGGTTGCGGTTGGCGTTGATGAGCACTTCTTGCAGCGGCAGGCTTTGCAGTTGCAGCCGCATCAGGGTTTGCAAGGCCAGTGGCAGGCCGTGGAAGTTTTGCAGGCCTTTGTCGGTGCCGCCCATGCGCGAGCCGCGCCCGCCCGCGAGGATCAGGCCGGTGATGCCTGGGTTGTTGTCATTCATGGCGCTTAGCCTCCGATGTAGCTCATTTCCACCCGGCGGCCGGGGCCGCTGGCGGTGTCCGGCCCGCGCAGGCTGCGCAGCACCGAGTATTGGTCGGTGCGCCCGCGCCAGATGGCGTCCACCGTGGCGGCCAGCGCCGTGTCGCTCTGCGTTGGGTCGCGCAGCAAGTGGCGCAGGTCGTAGCCCTGGCTGGCAAACAGGCACAAATACAAGCGGCCTTCGGTTGACAAACGGGCGCGGTTGCAGTCGCCACAAAACGCTTGCGTCACGCTGCTGATGACGCCAACCTCGCCCAGGGCCGGGTCGTATTCGCCTTGCGCGTTGGCATAACCCCAGCGCTCGGCGGTCTCGCCCGGGGCTGCGGGGTCCAGTTGCACCAAGGGCAGCTCGGTTTGCAGCAGTCGGATCACCTCGGCGCTGGGCAGCACCTCGTCCATGCACCAGCCATTCGTCGCGCCCACGTCCATGTATTCGATGAAGCGCAGCACAATGCCCGTGCCCCTGAAGTGCCGCGCCATGGGCAAAATTTCGTGCTCGTTGGTGCCACGTTTGACGACCATGTTGACCTTGATCGGCCCCAGGCCCGCAGCTTGGGCCGCGTCGATGCCGGCCAGCACGTCGGCAACCGGAAAGTCCACATCGTTCATTTTGCGGAAAACCGCGTCATCCAGTCCGTCCAAACTGACCGTCACGCGCTGCAGTCCGGCGTCTTTCAGGCTTTGGGCCTTGCGTGCCAAAAGCGAGCCGTTGGTGGTCAGCGTCAAATCCAGCGGGTCGCCGTCGGGCGTGCGCAGCGCGGCCAATTGCGCGATCAGGATCTCGATGTTTTTGCGCAGCAGCGGCTCACCACCCGTCAGGCGGATTTTGCGCACCCCTCGGCCCACAAACACGGTGGCGATGCGGGTGATTTCCTCAAAGCTCAAAAGGTGGCTGTGCGGCAGGTAGGCGTAGTCCTTGTCAAAGACTTCTTTGGGCATGCAGTAGCTGCACCTGAAGTTGCAGCGGTCGGTCACGCTGATGCGCAAATCGGTCAAGGGGCGGCGCAGGCCGTCGAGCGGCAGGCTGCTCAGATCTTGCTCCGCGACCAAGACGGGCAAAGGCAAGCTGGGGTGGCGCTGGTCAACCAGCGGAATGACGCGTTCAGACATAGCCGCTGATTGTGCCCGAGTGCCCACCCCCTGCGAGTGCAGGGGTCAAGCCAGGGGCCATGTCAGCCGCGCCCCGGTTTTGTCATGTCCGACCTGAGGGGGTCCAGGCCGTCGACTGCCATGGATACCCGCGTTCGCGGGTATGACAAAAGGGGCCATGTGTTGGGTGCAAAAGGGGCCGTGTCATGCCTGACTTGATCGGGCATCCATGTCTTCTGGGTTTTTAACCGTGGGCAATCGCCACGGTTTTGAGGGTGGTGAAGCCCAGCAGCGCCTCAAAGCCTTTTTCGCGGCCGTAGCCCGATGATTTGACGCCGCCAAA
>JAGNWH010000002.1:35440-69909 GCA_017986055.1 Limnohabitans sp.
TGATCGGGCATCCATGTCTTCTGGGTTTTTAACCGTGGGCAATCGCCACGGTTTTGAGGGTGGTGAAGCCCAGCAGCGCCTCAAAGCCTTTTTCGCGGCCGTAGCCCGATGATTTGACGCCGCCAAACGGCAGCTCCACCCCGCCACCTGCGCCGTAGTTGTTGATGAACACCTGGCCGCTGCGCAAGCGCTTGGCCATGCGAAATTGGCGTGCGCCGTCGCGTGTCCAGACACCCGCCACCAGCCCGAATTCTGTGGCGTTGGCCAGTTCCACGGCGTGGTCTTCGTCGGTGAAAGACATGGCCGACAGCACGGGGCCGAACACTTCTTCTTGCGCCAGACGGTGCATTACCGGCACATCGCGAAGCAAAGTGGGGGCTTGGTAAAAACCACCAGCGGGCACGCCCGGGGCAATTTGCCCCTGCGCCACGGTGGCAATGCCATCGGCTTTGGCTTGCGCCAAAAAGCCGGTGACGCGTTCCAGTTGGCTGGCGCGAATCAATGGCCCCAGATCGAGGTTCATGGTGGCCGAGCCCACTTGCAAGCGGCCAAAGGCCTCGCCCAGGCGTTGCAGCAGGGCTTCGTAAATGCTTTGCTGAATCAAAACGCGCGAGCCCGCGCTGCACGTTTGCCCTGCGTTTTGCACGATGGCGTTGACCACCACGGGAATGGCCGCATCCAGGTCTGCGTCTTCAAAGATGATTTGCGGGCTTTTGCCGCCCAGCTCCAGCGTGACCGGGCAATGGCGCTCGGCCGCCACCTGCTGAATCAGCGTGCCCACGCGGGGGCTGCCGGTGAAGCTGATGTGGTCAATGCCCGGGTGGCGTGCCAGCGCATCGCCCACTTCGTGGCCGTAGCCGGTGACGATGTTGATGGCACCGGGCGGAAAACCCACCTCGGCGGCCAGTTGGGCCACCCGAATCAGGCTCAGGCAGGCGTCTTCGGCGGGCTTGACCACGCAGGCATTGCCCGCTGCCAAAGCCCCGCCCACGCTGCGGCCAAAAATCTGCATCGGGTAGTTCCAGGGAATCACATGGCCCGTGACGCCATGCGGCTCGCGCCAGGTCAACACGCTGTAGCCGTTTTGGTAGGGCAAGGTCTCGCCATGCAGCTTGTCGCACGAGCCAGCATAAAACTCAAAATACCGGGCCAAGGCCACCGCATCGGCGGCGGCCTGCTTGGTTGGTTTGCCGCAGTCGCGTTGTTCCAAGGCGGCCAGCTCGCTCGCATGCTCGCTCACTTTTTGCGACAACTTCATCAGCAAACGGCCACGTTCCATGGCGCTCAATTTCCCCCAAGGGCCGTTGAAAGCGGCGCGGGCTGCTTGCACGGCTTGGTCCATGTCAGCCGCTTGGCTGCGAGGGATCTGCTCGAACACCTGCCCGTCAGACGGGTCGAGCACGTCGATGGTTTGGCCTGCCTGGGCGGGGGTGGATTGGTTGGCGATGAAATTGAATTGCATGGGACGATTGTCCGCTGGCTGCAGGTCTTGGAAATCACGCAAGGGACAGGCGCTGACCCGCAAGCCCTGTGAAAGTAAAATCGGGGTTAATCCCTAGGATTCGCATTCCCCTTAACTTTTCCAACGAGACACCCATGTCCCTGAACAAAGTCACCCCCGGCAGCAAAGTGCCCGAAGCATTTAACGTGATCATCGAAATCCCGATGAACGCCGACCCGATCAAGTACGAAGTGGACAAAGAGTCCGGCGCTTTGTTTGTGGACCGTTTCATGGGCACCGCCATGCACTACCCCACCAACTACGGTTATGTGCCCCAGACCATTGCCGGTGACGGCGACCCGGTCGATGTCTTGGTGATGACCCCCTTCCCCTTGCCACCGGGTGTGGTCGTGCCTTGCCGCGCCATTGGCATCTTGTTGATGGAAGACGAAGGCGGCATGGACGGCAAAGTTTTGGCTGTGCCCACCGAAAAAATCTTGCCCATTTACGCCAACATCAAGTCCTTGGCCGATGTGCACGAGTTGCAACTCAAGCAAATCGCCCATTTCTTTGAGCACTACAAAGACCTCGAAAAAGGCAAGTGGGTCAAGGTCAAGGGCTGGGAGGGCGTGGAGTCCGCAGCCAAGGAATTGTTGGACGGCATCGCCAACTACAACAAGGCTTGATCGCTGGCCTCAAGGGTTTGCGTTGCAAACCCTTGTCGCCCACAACGCCTGCCCGGTTTGTACCGCGCAGGCGTTTTTCATGGCGGTTTTTTCAGCGGCGAATGCTGGTGCAATGCGTCCAAGTAGTTGTCAACGCCCGCTTTCTCGCGCTCCAAAAACCGCGCCACCGCCTCTGAAAACGACGGGTTGGCCAGCCAGTGGGCGCTGTGCGTGGGGGTGGGCAGCAAGGCGCGGGCCATTTTGTGCTCGCCTTGAGCCCCGCCTTCAAAGCGCTGCACACCCTGCGCGATGCACCATTCGATCGGCTGGTAGTAACAAGCCTCAAAGTGCAGACAGTCCACCCGCGCCAATGCGCCCCAATAGCGACCGTAGGCCACTTCCGCCTGGCCCTGCGCATCCAGGTGCAGACCGATCAAGCTGATGCCCATGGGCAGACCCGCCCGCTCGGCCACAAACAAGAGCCAATGCTGCGCCATGTCGGTGCGCATGGCCTCAAAAAATGCGGGCGTCAGGTAGGGCGCGTTGCCGTGTTCCCAATAGGTTTGCTGGTAGCAGCTCAGCAGCAAAGCCCAGTCGGCTTCGCTCATGTTGGGGCCACGCACAGCGCGGAACGTGACGCCCGCTTCTTGCACTTTGCGGCGTTCTTGCCGGATCTTTTTGCGTTTTTCTTGCGTCAGGCTGCTCAAAAAATCATCGAAATCTCGCCAGCCTTGGTTTTGCCAGTGGAACTGGACTTGACCGCGCTGCAACAAACCCGCGTGTTCGCAGGCTTGCAGGTCTTGGGGGCTGGCAAACAAAATGTGCAACGACGGGATGTCGTTGGCTTGGCAAAGCTCCAGCAAGCTGGCCAGCAGGGCTTGGCGGGCGGCGTCTGATTCGGCCAGCAAACGGCTGCCAGGCACGGGCGTGAAGGGCGATGCGACCAGTGCTTTCGGGTAGTAGGGCAGGCCATGGCGCTCATAGGCATCGGCCCAGGCGTGGTCAAACACGTATTCGCCGCGCGAATGGGTCTTGAGGTACAGCGGGCATGCCGCCGCCAACACAGGGCCTTGCGGGGTGTCGCGCCACAGGCTGATCAGTTGCAAGGTCCAGCCGGTCTCGGGCGTGGCCGATTGACTGGTCTGCATGGCCGACAAATAAGCGTGCCGCATGAAGGGGCTTGGCGCGTCTTGCTTCGAGAGCAAGTCGTCCCAAGCTGAGGGCTCGATGCCGCCCAAGTCATCCTGCACCCGGGTGACATAATTCAAGCTCACATTTTTCAGCACCTGTATGACTCTCCAAATTCGTGTGGCCCAGCTCAACTTTGTCGTCGGTGACATGCCGGGCAATGCCCGCAAAATCATCGATGCCGCCATTCGCGCCTATGCCGATGGTGCACGCTTGCTGATCACGCCCGAGCTGTCGATTTGCGGTTACGCCGCCGAGGACTTGTTGCTGCGCCCGGCCTTCATTGACGCCTGCGATGATGCCCTGAAAACAGTGGCCCACGCCTTGGCCGGGTTAAAAGGCTTGCATGTGGTGGTGGGCCACCCCGAAGGCGGCGGCCTGCACACCCGCAGCGTGGCGGTGACGCGCCGCCACAACCGCGCATCGGTGTTGTGCGAGGGCCAGGTGGTCGCGCACTACGACAAACGTGAACTGCCCAACTACCAGGTGTTCGATGAGCGCCGTTATTTCACGCCGGGCCAAGGCGTGGGGGTGTTCGAGGTCGAGGGCGTTCAGGTTGGCTTGCTCATTTGCGAGGATGCTTGGTTTGACGAGCCTGCTCGATTGGCCCGTGACGCCGGGGCCCAGGTGCTGGCGGTACTCAACGCTTCACCTTTTCATGCGGGCAAAGGCGCTGAGCGCGAGCAACGCATGCGCGAGCGGGTGGCCGATTGCGGTTTGCCCTTGATTTATGCGCATTTGGTGGGGGGGCAAGACGAGGTGATTTTTGAAGGTCGCTCGTTTGCCTTGAATGCCCAAGGCCAGGTGGTGGCGCGGGCCGAGGGCTTTCGCGAGGCCGACATGGCGGTGCAGGTGACCCCTTCGGCGGGTGGCCCCAAAGGCATTGATTTGATCGCCCCGGCCAATGCCTTGGTGCCTTTGGCCACACCCGATGCCGAACTGTGGGACGCACTGGTGCTGGGTGTGCGCGACTATTTGGGCAAGAACGGCTTCAAAGGCGCGATTTTGGGGCTGTCCGGTGGCATCGATTCGGCGCTCGTTTTGGCGATTGCGGTGGATGCCATTGGGGCCGACAAGATCCACGCGGTGATGATGCCTTCGCCCTACACCGCAGACATCAGCTGGATCGATTCGCGTGACATGGTCAAGCGCCTGGGAGTGCGTTACGACGAAATCTCGATTGCGCCCTTGTTTGACGGCTTCAAGCAAGCGCTGTCGGCCCAGTTTGAAGGGTTGAAAGAAGACACCACCGAAGAAAATATCCAGGCCCGCATTCGCGGCACGCTGCTGATGGCGCTGTCCAACAAGACGGGCGCCATTGTGCTGACGACGGGCAACAAGAGCGAGATGGCCACCGGTTATTGCACTTTGTACGGCGACATGGCAGGCGGCTTTGCAGTGATCAAAGACGTCGTCAAAACGCGGGTTTTTGACTTGGCTCGCTGGCGCAACCAGAACGATCCCTATGGCACGGGCAGCCAGCCGATTCCTGAACGCATCATCACCCGCCCCCCGAGCGCTGAACTGCGTCCGGACCAGAAAGACCAGGACAGCCTGCCCGCTTATGAGGTACTCGACGCCATCATCCAGCGCTATATGGAAAACGACGAAGGCGTTGAAGCGCTGATTGCGGATGGGTTTGAGCGCGCTGATGTGGAAAAGGTCACCCGCCTGATCAAGCTCAACGAATACAAGCGCCGTCAATCTCCGGTGGGCATTCGTGTGACGCACCGCAGTTTTGGCAAGGATTGGCGTTATCCTATGACCAACAAATTCCGCGCCTGAACTCAGGCTGAAACCCCTTATTCGAGGACATTTCCCCATGAAACAAATCACCGCTGTCATCAAGCCTTTCAAACTCGAAGAAGTCCGTGAAGGCTTGGCCGAATGTGGCGTGACCGGTCTCACGGTGACCGAAGTCAAGGGCTTTGGCCGTCAAAAAGGCCACACCGAGCTCTACCGTGGTGCTGAGTATGTGGTCGACTTTTTGCCCAAAGTCAAAGTGGAGGTGGTGGTCAAGGACGAGGATGTGGACACCTGTGTCGACGCCATCGTCAAAGCCGCCCGTACTGGCAAGATCGGTGACGGCAAAATTTTTGTCACCTCGGTCGAGCGCGTGGTCCGCATCCGCACAGGCGAGCAAGACGAAACCGCGATTTAAGCGGATTGGGGGCAGGATCACGCCCCCGAAAAATGGGTCTTGACTTGTGAGTTTGAGTCTCGGGGTGGTTCTGGGTGGCTCAGGCGGGCTTGGGCACCCGCCGTTGCCTACTCAGCCGGTCAGATCAAATTAGCTCAGTGTGGGCGCGGGGCGAAAACCCCGCTTTTTGCACCAAGGCCTGTAACAGCGCCTCAGGCTCGGTGCCCAGCGTCACCAGCCCTGTTTGCCAATCGGCCATGAAACCGTCTTGGACCACTTGGTCAATGAAAGTCATCAACCCGTCGTAGTAACCCAGGCTGTTGAGGATGCCCACGGGCTTGTCGTGGTAACCGAGCTGACGCCAAGTCCAGACTTCGAACAATTCTTCAAACGTGCCAATGCCGCCGGGCAAGGCCAAAAACGCATCCGCCTTCTCGGCCATCAGGCGTTTGCGTTCGTGCATGGTGTCCACCACATGCAGCTCGGTGCAACCGTGGTGCGCCCATTCCTTTTCGACCAAGGCGGTCGGAATGATGCCGACCACAGTGCCACCCGCGGCCATGGTGGCTTCGGCCACCAAGCCCATCAGGCCATTGCGCCCGCCGCCGTAGACCAATTGACCGCCGTGAGAGCCAATCCAGCGACCGACTTGGACCGCGATTTGGGCAAATTCAGGCTTGTTGCCAGGCTTTGAGCCGCAATAAACACAGACCGAAAAGGCGGGTTGATGGTTTGTTTGATTCATGGCGGTCAAGCGAATCGATGCCAAACGGCAGCGGACCAAATGCCGACGCACAACAGCAAGCTGAGCAGCACAGCTGCGCTGCCCATGTCTTTGGCACGCTTGGACAAATCGTGCCATTCAGGGCCGATGCGGTCGATGGCAGATTCAACGCTCGTGTTCAGCAGTTCCACAATCATCACGAGCAACACCGAGCCCGCCAACAAGGCGGTTTCAGTCCAGTTTTGGCCCAACCAGAAAGCCAGTGGCACCAAGACCACAGACAAGATGGCTTCTTGGCGAAACGCGGTTTCGCCCCAGCCCGCAAGCAAGCCCTGAACGGAATAACCACCTGCATGCAGGATGCGGTCCATGCCTTTGCGGGCTTTTTGAGGGTTGACTTCGTGGGCTTGAAGTTTTGACGGTTCTTGCATGAGGCAGCTTCGGGTGGGGTTAGCGCACGGAAATCAGGCGTGTTCCAGCCAGGGCATCGTGCCAGAACTGGCGCTGTGGATGAAATCGGCTCAGCAGAGCCCAGATGGCCACCCAGCCGAGGGTCAGGATGGTGACTTCGATGACCGACAAATGCAGAGGTGCCGAGGCGGCCATGGGTGGGATGAACCAGAGCCAGCTGGCCATATAGCGCTTGAAAGCCATTTTGTGACTTACTTTTTGCCCCCGTGCGTCCACCATTTCAATGCGCCATGTTTTCATGGCCAAGGTCTGTCCACGGTGCCACATCCAGATGAAATACACGCCCAACACCAAAAAACTGATGGCTTGCAGGCCTGATTTGAGCAAGGGGTGGATGTTCATGTCGCCGGGTGCGATGCCTGTCAGCCAATAAGCGGCGATGAAGTAAACCAGCCCAGAAGACACCATGACCCCAAAAAGGAGCATGCCTTCGTACAGCCAGCAGGCCATGCGGCGGGTGAGAGAGGGCGGGGTGAGATCCAGTGCGGGCGAAGTTGCCGTGCCGATTTGCGTCATGAAGGGGCTGATCCAGTGGCTTGCTGCACGGTGTCGGTTGTTCCCGGCTGCTTGGGTGCAGTAGGGGCCGGGGCCGTCAAAGAGGGTGTTGGGGGCAAAAGCGTTTTTCGGTCAATCGCGGTGGGCTGTGCCTGGTCTTTGGAGGTCGGGCGCACGGTTGTTTTGACCACGCGATGGGCTTCTAGCGGTTTGGCTGTGGGCGCTGCACTCTTGGTTGGCGCCGCCGAACCCGCGGAAAGCAAACGCCTTTCTTCGGCTGAAAGGGCTTGATAAGCCTCCCATTGGGCTTTTTTATCTTCTTTTGGAAGCTTTTGAATGGTGTTGAAGTTCAGTCGCGCCAAATTGCGTTGCTGTGGACTCAAGGCGACCCAGTCAGCCATTCGCGCGTGCATGGTGATTTGTTCGGGCACGGACAGCTGCGCAAAATTTTGCGAAATGGCCAACCATTTGTTTTGCTGTTGCCCTGTCAAAGCACCCCATTGCGCACCCAAGGGTGCCAAGGCCTGTTTTTGCTGGGGGTTGAGTTGCTGCCATGCAGTCGATGCCGGTGGGGTCGGCACTTTCTGCGCACTGGCATTGGTTTGCATGAGTGGTGAAACTTCTTGTGCAACTGTTTGCGCGAAAGCGCTGGCCAAACAGGCCGAAACAAGCCATGCACAACCCGTTTTCAGGGCCACCTTCGTGGGGCTGAATGGTGGGCTGTTTGCCATGTCAGTCATGCGCTGCGTTGACCCCGATACGCTGTTTTAGAAACTGGGCAAAACCGGCATCAATGTAAGCGTCAGGGGGCAATTCATCGGTGAGCAAGGCCGAGTCGGTCGCCGCCATTTCGGAGGTGATGTTGTCTTGTTGTACCCATTGAATCGCCATCAAGCCGACCACCAAGGCCAGCAAGGGCAGAGCCGAACCCAGAATGCTCCAAAGGTTCAAGCCTTCGTCAGAGGGGCCGGTCAGCGTGCCGTTGTGGTTGATCTGGGCGTTTTTGACCAAGCGCGATTGCACCAATGGCTTGCGTTGTGCCATGGCCAAATGACGTGCGACGCGGAGACGTTCGGTGATGTCATGGGGCAAGCCCGGTGTTGCCAGTGTCAATTGGCTAGAAAAGTACTGTCCCAAGCGGTCGACATCTTGCTCGGTCGGTGTGTTTGGGTGTTTCATGGTCTGATTCCTTGTGTTCCCAATGTTTTACTCAGGGCTTGAATGGCCCTTGAACAATGGGTTTTGACGCTGCCTTCTGAGCAGCCCATCACTGCAGCGGTTTCTGCAACATCCAGCTCCTCAGAGTAACGCAGCAGGAAGGCTTCTCGTTGACGTGGGGGCAAAGCCATCACGGCAGTTTCGATGTGTTCCAAAGTCTGAAGTCGATCCACCCATTGTTCTGCGCTTTCCGAGCTTGCATCGCCGGAGGTGTTGGCTGTGACTTCCAATAAATCAAAATCGCCGTCCCCATCGCCCGAATTGAAGTCACTCAAATTGGTGAACAGTGCATTTCTTGTTTTTTGCCTGCGAAACCAGTCCAGCATGGTGTTGGACAGGATGCGCTGAAACAGCAGCGGCAGCTCGGCAACAGGCTTGTCTGCGTAGTTGGTGCACAGCTTGATCATGCTGTCTTGCAAGATATCAAGGGCCGCATCTTCGTTCCGGACATGGTAATAAGCGCGTTTGAACGCCTTTTTTTCCATGTTTTTCAGAAATTCTGAGAGTTCAGAGTCGGATGCCAACTTTTTTCAGCGCTCGCATCAGCGGTGCTTTTGCCTGTATTTGAGGGGGTGAACTCGTTAGCCGCAGGGCTGAAGTTCGAACGGTGCGAATTATGGCATCAGTGGCTTGGTCCGAATCTGTTTTGAAAGTGCTTTTTACAAATGCGATAATGCGCGATTGCAATTGAAAAAAAGCAAACGGATCACCGTCCGGCACTTTTACAGTTTGGTGCCCATGTCTGTGGTCTTAAGTCCCAAAGCCACTCCATAAGAGTCGAGCCCAGGGGCACCCAAGGTTTTTCGTTAGAGAAATTCACAAAGGTTGAATATGGAAATGAACAAAGCCGAATCGGCATCTACCCCTGCGGGCGCTCAAGAATTGCGCGGTGCAGAAATCCTCGTCAAAGCGCTTCAGGCTGAAAACGTGCAGTACATCTGGGGTTACCCCGGTGGTGCCGTTCTGCACATTTACGACGCTTTTTACAAGCAAGACACCATTCAGCACGTTTTGGTGCGCCATGAGCAGGCCGCTGTGCATGCGGCCGACGGTTTTGCCCGAGCCACAGGCGAAGTGGGCGTGGCGCTGGTCACTTCTGGCCCCGGTCTGACCAACGCCGTGACCGGTATTGCGACGGCCTACATGGACAGCATCCCGATGGTCATCATCAGCGGGCAGGTGCCCACTGCGGCCATCGGTCTGGATGCGTTCCAGGAGTGCGATGCCGTTGGCATTACCCGCCCGATCGTGAAGCACAACTTCTTGGTCAAAGATGCCAAAGACATGGCCGAGGTCATGAAAAAGGCTTTCCACATTGCCCGCAGCGGCCGCCCTGGCCCTGTGGTGGTGGACATTCCTAAAGACGTTTCTTTCAACAAGGCGCTTTACACGGGCTATCCCGACTCGGTTGAGATGCGCTCCTACAACCCCGTGCGCAAAGGCCACGGCGGTCAGATCCGCAAGGCTTTGCAGCTGTTGATGGCGGCCAAGCGCCCTTATATCTACACCGGTGGTGGTGTGTTGATGAGCGAAGCCAGCGGCGAATTACGCGCTTTGGTGGACATGCTCAATTACCCGGTGACCAACACCTTGATGGGCCTGGGCGCTTTTCCGGCCAACGACCGCCGATTCCTTGGCATGCTGGGCATGCACGGCACGCTTGAAGCCAACAACGCCATGCAAAACTGCGATGTGCTGCTGGCTGTGGGTGCCCGTTTTGACGACCGTGTGATTGGCAATCCCAAGCACTTTGCCTCGGTGGACCGCAAAATCATCCACATCGACATCGATCCGTCCAGCATTTCCAAGCGCGTCAAAGTTGACGTGCCGATCGTGGGCGATGTCAAGGATGTATTGACCGAGCTCATGGGCATGATCCGCGAGTCGGGCCTCAAGCCTGACGCGCAGGCCCTCGGCCAGTGGTGGGAAACCATCGAAGCCTGGCGCAGCCGCGATTGCATGAAATACGACAACAGCAACAGCTTGGTCATCAAGCCCCAGAAAGTCATTGAGACTTTGTGGGACATGACCAAGGATGCCGATGCGTACATCACGTCTGATGTGGGCCAGCACCAGATGTGGGCAGCCCAGTACTACAAGTTCAACGAACCACGCCGTTGGATCAACTCCGGTGGCTTGGGCACCATGGGCGTGGGCATTCCCTACGCCATGGGCATCAAGTTGGCCAAGCCCGACAGTGAAGTGTTCTGCGTGACGGGCGAAGGCTCGGTGCAGATGTGCATTCAGGAACTGTCGACCTGCCTGCAATACAACACCCCCATCAAGATCGTGGCGCTGAACAACCGCTACTTGGGCATGGTGCGACAGTGGCAAGAGATCGAATACTCGGGTCGCTACAGCCACAGCTACATGGACGCTTTGCCCAATTTTGTGAAGCTGGCCGAAGCCTATGGCCACGTCGGCATCTTGGTTGAAAAACCCGAAGATGTGGAGCCCGCGCTGCGTGAATCACGTCGGCTCAAGGACCGCACGGTGTTTCTGGACATCCGCACCGACCCCACGGAGAACGTGTTCCCCATGGTGAAGGCGGGTAAGGGCATCACCGAGATGCTGCTGGGCTCGGAGGATCTGTAATCATGAAACACATCATTGCTGTACTGATTGAAAACGAAGCGGGTGCTTTGTCCCGTGTGGTGGGTTTGTTCTCGGCCCGTGGCTACAACATCGAGTCACTGACCGTTGCCCCGACCGAAGACCCAAGCCTGTCTCGCATGACCATCCAGACCGCTGGCTCTGACGATGTGATCGAGCAGATCACGAAACACCTGAACCGCCTGATCGAGGTGGTGAAGGTGGTGGACCTGACCGAAGGTGCTTACACCGAACGCGAGCTGATGCTGGTGAAGGTGCGTGCCGTGGGCAAGGAACGCGAAGAAATGAAACGCATGGCCGACATTTTCCGTGGCCGTGTGATTGATGTGACCGACAAGAGCTACACCATTGAGCTCACCGGTGACCAGTCCAAGAACGACGCCTTTTTGGAGGCGATCGACCGCAGCGCCATCTTGGAGACCGTGCGCACGGGTGCGTGCGGTATCGGGCGCGGCGAGCGCATCCTGCGCGTCTAAACCCACTCATTGAACCTGTTTATTCCTAAGGAGAACCCTGTGAAAGTTTTTTACGACAAAGATTGTGATCTGAGCGTCATCAAGGGCAAGACTGTTGCCATCATTGGTTACGGCTCGCAAGGCCACGCACACGCCCAGAACCTGAACGACAGCGGCGTCAAAGTGGTCGTCGGTCTGCGCAAAGGCGGCGCATCGTGGGACAAAGTCGGCAAAGCCGGTTTGACCGTGATGGAAGTCAATGACGCTGTCAAAGCCGCCGACGTGGTCATGATCTTGTTGCCCGACGAGCAAATTGCCGACGTGTACAACAACAACGTCGCTCCCAACATCAAGCCCGGCGCATCGCTGGCGTTTGCCCACGGTTTTAACGTGCATTACAACCAGGTCGTTCCTCGCGAAGACCTGGACGTGTGGATGGTCGCGCCCAAGGCCCCTGGCCACACCGTGCGCAACACTTACACCCAAGGCGGCGGCGTGCCCCACTTGGTGGCGATTCATCAGGACAAGAGCGGCAAGGCCCGTGCTTTGGCCCTGAGCTACGCCATGGCCAACGGTGGCGGCAAAGCCGGCATCATCGAAACCAACTTCAAAGAAGAGACTGAAACCGACTTGTTCGGCGAGCAGGCTGTTCTGTGCGGTGGTGCGGTCGAACTGATCAAAATGGGTTACGAGACTTTGGTCGAAGCCGGTTACGCCCCTGAAATGGCTTACTTCGAGTGCTTGCACGAGCTGAAGCTGATCGTTGACCTGATCTACGAAGGTGGCATCGGCAACATGAACTACTCGATCTCGAACAACGCTGAGTACGGCGAATACGTGACAGGTCCTGAAGTCATCAACGAGCAAAGCCGTGAAGCCATGCGCAATGCCTTGAAGCGCATTCAGACTGGTGAATACGCCAAGATGTTCATCCTGGAAGGCAAGACCAACTACCCAAGCATGACCGCTCGTCGTCGCTTGACATCCGAGCACTCCATTGAAGTGGTGGGCGCTCAATTGCGCGCCATGATGCCTTGGATTGCCAAAAACAAGCTGGTTGACAAGACCCGCAACTGATCTCGCCTTGTCAGGTGATTTCAAAAAAGGCCACTGCGGTGGCCTTTTTCAATGGGCGCTCACACTGGCTTAAACTCGTGTGATCGAGGTTTGAGCAGTGCCCCCCCTTACAGGAACAGAAGATGAACAACGACAGCGAAAAATCTGAAGACATGGATGCTCCCATGCCTGCGCGCAAGCCCTCCAAGGGCATTTACATGTTGCCCAACATGATCACCTTGGCCGCCTTGTTTGCCGGGTTTTACGCCGTGGTCATGGCGATTAACGGTCGTTTTGATCTCGCCACGGTCGGCATCTTTTGCGCCATGGTGCTGGACAGTCTGGATGGCCGTGTGGCCCGCATGACGAACACCCAAAGCGCGTTTGGTGAGCAGATGGATTCGCTGTCCGATATGGTTTCGTTTGGCGCTGCGCCCGCATTGATCGCATATGTCTGGACGCTCAAAGAGCTGGGTCGTTGGGGTTGGATTGCTGCTTTCGTTTATTGCGCTTGCGCAGCCTTGCGTTTGGCCCGTTTCAATGTCAATACCGCCGTGGTGGACAAGCGTTATTTTCAGGGCCTCCCATCACCCGCAGCAGCAGCCTTGGTGATGGGCTTTGTGTGGATCATGTTTGAAAACGCGGTCTCTGCCAAAACAGTGGCTTGGGGCATGTTTGCGGTGTGCCTGTTTGCAGGCTTGACCATGGTGACCAATGTGCCGTTTTACAGTTTCAAGGACATGCACATGAAAAAGAGTGTGCCTTTTGCAACTTTGGTGCTGGTGGCTTTGGGGATTGCCGTGGTCAACATCGATCCACCCACAGTGCTTTTCGCGGTCTTCGTGGGCTACGGTTTAAGCGGTTATGTGATCTATATCTGGCGCAAAGCCAAAGGCCAACCCACCAGCATGATCAGCACATCCACCGATGAGCCGGAAGAGCGCGGGCTGCACCAGTGACGTCACGCACAAGACAAAGTCGGTTTTGAACTGTGCTACAGTATTTCTATGAAATTTTCTTTGTTTGCGCTACTGCTACTGCCCAACGGGCGGGATGTGTAGCGCACGCAAACATTTTCCCAAAAGGCCCGTATGCCATCCGCAACGGGCCTTTTGCATTTTTGCTTGGACTTGCGGGTTTTTGACCAGGAGTGAACATGACTGACAAACTGATTATTTTCGACACCACCTTGCGTGACGGCGAGCAGTCGCCGGGCGCATCCATGACCCGCGACGAGAAGCTGCGCATTGCACGGCAACTGGAGCGTCTGCGCGTGGACGTGATCGAAGCCGGTTTTGCGGCCAGCTCCAATGGCGACTTTGAGGCAGTGAAGTCGATTGCCGATGCGATCAAGGACTCCACCATTTGCTCGTTGTCCCGCGCCAATGACCGTGATATTTCACGGGCTGCTGAAGCGCTCAAAGGGGCTAACAGCGGCCGTATTCATACTTTCATCGCGACATCACCCTTGCACATGGAGAAGAAGCTGCGCATGACACCCGACCAGGTGTTCGAGCAGGCCAAGCAGTCTGTGCGTTTTGCGCGCAATCTGGTGGGCGATGTCGAGTTCAGCCCGGAGGACGGTTACCGCAGTGACATGGACTTTCTGTGCCGCGTGCTGGAGGCCGTGATCGCCGAAGGGGCCACCACCATCAACGTGCCCGATACCGTGGGTTATGCGGTGCCTGAGTTGTATGGCCAGTTCATCAAAACCTTGCGCGAGCGCATCCCGAACTCCGACAAAGCCATCTGGTCCGTGCATTGCCACAACGACTTGGGCATGGCGGTGGCCAACTCATTGGCGGGTGTCAAGATTGGCGGCGCACGTCAGGTCGAGTGCACGATCAATGGTTTGGGCGAACGTGCGGGCAACTGTTCGCTGGAAGAGGTGGTCATGGCGGTTAAAACACGCCGCGACTATTTTGGTTTGGATGTGGGCATCGACACCAGCCACATCGTGGCGGCCAGTCGCATGGTCAGCCAAACTACCGGCTTTGTGGTTCAGCCCAACAAAGCGGTGGTCGGGGCTAATGCCTTCGCCCACGCTTCTGGCATCCACCAAGATGGCGTACTCAAGGCTCGCGACACCTACGAGATCATGCGTGCCGAGGACGTGGGCTGGACCACTAACAAAATTGTGCTCGGCAAACTGAGTGGCCGCAATGCCTTCAAGCAGCGTTTGCAGGACTTGGGCGTCACCTTGGACAGCGAAACCGAAATCAACAACGCATTTGCCAAATTCAAGGAACTGGCCGACCGCAAGAGCGAGATTTTTGACGAAGACATTTTGGCCCTGGTGGGTGATGAAAGTGTCACCGTTGAGAAAGAGCAATACGGTTTTGTGTCGATGGCTCAGCACAGTGAGACCGGCGAACGACCTCATGCTGCGGTCGTCTTCACTGTCGGTGGCAAGGAGGTTCGCGCTGAGTCGGATGGCAACGGCCCGGTGGATGCCTCGTTGAAGGCCATTGAGTCGCATGTCAAAAGTGGCGCGGAAATGGTGCTTTATTCCGTCAACGCCATCAGTGGCTCGACCGAGAGCCAAGGCGAAGTAACCGTGCGCTTGCAAAACAGCGGCCGTGTCGTCAATGGTGTGGGGTCCGACCCGGATATCGTGGTCGCATCAGCCAAGGCCTATCTGAGTGCACTCAATAAATTGCAGAGCAAAGCGGATCGGGTCGCTGCACAAGGCTGAAATTAGCCATTTGGTTGTACTATCTGGCTTCAATAAAGTCACGCAAGTCATTGTTCTTGCGTGACTTTTTTTATTTGAGTACACTTGGCGACAATTTACCAAATCAGTGACTCAAGATGTCTTTAATGCGATTCGTTTCCTTGCTCCCTTTGCAAGTTTCTGGCCGATGGGCTCAAGGACTTGTGACCGCCTTGACCGCAGGCGCGTTGTTTGCCGTATCCGCTTCGCCTACCGCCGCTTGGGCACAGAACAAAACCGCAGCAGCCAGCAAACGGCCAGCCGCATCGGCTGTCAAAACCGCTCAGAAGTCCAAGGCCCGCGTCAAAAAAACGACCAAGAAACGGGTGCTTGTGTCGGCACAAAAAGCAGTTCCCATGCGTGCTTCTTACGGACAGATGGCGGGTCTTCATACCGCATCTGACCCCTTGGACTTGCGATCCAGCGTGGCGTTGGTCATTGATCAAGACACGCGCGAAGTGCTGTTTCGTAAAAATGACCACGCTGTGCTGCCTATTGCCTCGCTGACTAAATTGATGACCGGTTTGGTCATTTCTGAAGCGCATTTGTCCATGTCCGAGATGATTGCCATCACTCAAGCTGATGTCGACACTGAAAAGGGCAGCTCCTCTCGTTTGGCTGTGGGCACTGTGCTCAGCCGTGGAGATTTGCTGCACTTGGCCTTGATGTCCAGTGAAAACCGTGCTGCTCATGCGTTGGGCCGCAGCTTCCCTGGTGGGCTAGACACCTTTGTGTCGCGCATGAACGCACGGGCCCAGGCTTTGGGCATGTCCGATACACGCTATGTGGAGCCCACAGGGTTGTCCAGCCGCAACCAATCCAGCGCCAGTGATCTGGCCGTTTTGGTCGGTGCCGCCTACAAAGAGCCAGTGCTGCGCGAATTGTCCACTTCGCACGGTCGCGAGATCGAAGTGGGCCGCCGCACCCTGCAATACAACAACACCAACCGCTTGGTGAAAAGTGCTGAGTGGGACATTGGCTTGCAAAAAACCGGCTACATCTCCGAAGCTGGGCAATGCCTTGTCATGCAAGCGCAAGTGGCCGGACGCAAGCTGATCATGGTGTTCCTTGACTCTGCAGGCAAACTCAGCCGCATTGCCGACGCAGAACGTGTCCGCCGTTGGGTTGAAAAATCATCCGGAGCGCCGGGCGTCAGACATTCGGCTTTGGCCGATCGGTTGCCCGGTTGACGCGGCGGGTGACACCCTAAAAAAAAGGCCTCAACGAGGCCTTTTTTTATGACTGCATTGAATCAATGGTCGCCGTGATAACCCAGCGTTTTGGAGATATCGAGTGCGGTGGCCTGCAGTTTGGGAAGCCAGGCTTCGTCAAGACGGTCTGCCGGGGCAGAGATGGACAGACCTGCCAATAATTTGCCTTGGTCGTCGTAGATGCCTGCCGCAATGCAACGCACGCCCATTTCAAGCTCTTCATTGTCCCGAGCAATACCGTATTGCTTGACGCGAGCCAGTTCTCTTTCCAAGACTTGTTGTTGCGTGATGCTGTTGCGTGTCTGGCCTACCAAACCCGTGCGGGTGGCATAGGAGCGAACGCGCAAAGGGTCGTCTGCCGCCAAGAAAAGCTTGCCCACCGAGGTCAGGTGCAAAGGCGCTCGCCCACCGATGGCCCGTACCACTTGCATGCCGGAACGTTCGCTGTAGGCGCGTTCGATGTAAACGATTTCGTCGCCTTGTCGCATGCTGAGGTTCACGGGCTGCTGAATGAGCTTGTGCAGTTCGCGCATGGGTGTCAGCGCCGCATCGCGCACGTTCAAGCGCCCTTTGACCAGATTACCCAGTTCCAGAAGCCGCATGCCCAAACGGTAGTTGCCTGCTTCTGGACGGTCTACAAATCGGCCTGTGGCCAAGTCATTCAAGATGCGGTGTGCTGTTGAGGGATGCAGGCCCGTTTTCTGGCTGATTTCTTTCAGGGAGATGGCTTCTTCTCGGGAAGCGAGCACATCAATCAGCGAGAACATGCGCTCAATGACCTGGATCGTGGGCGTCGGCGTGAGGGCAGGGTCTTTTTTCATGGTGTCCGTGAGCAATCGATAAATTTTACACTGTGAAAATTGTAAGGTTGTTCATGTCAAGGTTTGCCATTGGCCCTGTACCCGTATTTCGCAAGGGCTGAACCTTGATTTGTAGTTCATTTTGGGGCTGCTCTCGATCCAGTAACCCAGGTAAACATACGGCAACTCGAGCTTTGCAGCTTGCTGAATTTGCCACAGAACGCCATAAGTGCCGAAGCTGGCCTTGTCTTCTGGCTCGTAAAAAGTGTAGACCGCCGACAAGCCATGGTTCAAGACATCCACAATGCTGATCATTTTCAGAGACCCCAAAGTCCCCTCTGATGATGGCATTCGAAACTCGATGATGCGGGAGTTGACCCGGCTTTGCAGCAAAAATTGGTTGTATTGGTCCACGCTGTCGTGGTCCATGCCGCCACCCGGGTGGCGACTTGTTTGGTAGCGCAAATACAAGGCGTAATGATCGGGGTCGAATTGCAAGTCGAGTACACGAACCTGCAAGTCCTGATGACTGCGCCAAGCGCGGCGCTGGCTGTGGTTTGGCTTGAACTCTGCAACTTTGACACGCAAAGGTTGACAGGCTTGGCAGCCATCGCAATAAGGGCGATAAGTGAACACGCCGCTGCGCCGAAAGCCCTGTTCCACCAGGTCGGAGTAGACCTCGTTTTGAATCAGGTGGCTGGGTGTCGCAACCTGTGAGCGCGCTGAGCGGTCAGGCAGATAGCTGCATGCGTAGGGTGCCGTGGCATAAAACTGCAAGGCCTGGATGGGGAGGTCTTTGAGATGGGTCATGCCGCGCTGTCCAAAGTCGTTAACGCATCCCAAGACAAAGATTGCTGCGCCCAGGCAATGGGGGGCTTTTGGCGTGCCTGCTTGAGCTGCGCCAAAAAGTCAGTGCGCGGTATTTCTTGAGCGCCCAGCGAGGCCAAATGCCGGGTGTTTTGCTGACAGTCGATGACCTCAACGCCGTGTTGCAGGCAAACACTGACCAAGCTGGCCAAGGCCATTTTGGAGCCATCTGTCACGGTGGTGAACATCGACTCCCCGAACACGGCATGGCCCAAGGCCACGAAGTAAAGGCCTGCGACCAACACGCCGTCTTGCCAGACTTCGGCGCTGTGTGCATGACCTGCACGGTGCAGGTCTTCGTAGGCCGCGACCATGGCCGGCACAATCCAGGTGCCGCTTTGCCCGGGCCTGGGTGAAGCACTGCACCGTCGCATGACTTGGCTGAAGTCGCGGTCAAAAGTCAATGAAAAACCAGGCTGGCGCAAGCAGCGTTTCAGTGTTTGACGCAATGAGCGGTGGAACCGAAAACGCGCCACATGCAACACCATGCGGGGATCAGGACTCCACCAGAGCACGGGTTGGCCAGCACTGAACCAGGGAAAAATACCTTCGCTGTACGAAGCCTGCAGCCTTGCGGCAGACAAATCATGGCTGGCCGCCAGCAAGCCTGGGGCGGGTGATTCTGCACCCCAGGCCAGGTGCGCTGGGGGCAGGTGTTCGTCAGCTTCGATCCAGCGCAGGTCGGGTGTTTGGGCGGCACGTGGCATGGGTGCATTACACATGAAAAGCGAGCTGCTGCGGCTGGCTGGGGGCGCGTGTCGGGCGGTTTTTAGGTTTATCCTCAAATCCATCACACCTGTCCCGCAGTTTTGTGCGGGGCCTTCAATGGACATGCCCGCCCTATGACTTCGCCCTTTCACAATGGACTTCGACCTGTCTGGCCCGCGCCTCCCCAAGTGCAAGCCTTGATGACCGATCGCCATGGCGGCGTGTCTCAGGCCCCTTGGGACAGCATGAATTTGGGCGACCATGTGGGGGATTCTCCGCAAAGCACACAGGTCAACCGTCAGCGCCTGCACGACACTTTGGGCACTCGGCCCGTTTTTTTAAAACAAGTTCATGGCGTTCAATCCGTTTTGCTGGACAACGCCAGCGAAGACGGCGCAGAAGCCGACGCGTGCATTTCGGTCGCCCCAGGGGTGGCTTGCACCATCATGGTGGCTGATTGTTTACCGGTTTTGATGTGCGACGCCTCCGGGCGCTGGGTGGCTGCTGCGCATGCGGGCTGGCGCGGACTTGCCGGCGATACAGGCCATGGGGTACTTGAGGCCTTGCTGTCTGCCTCGCCCCTGTGCGACACAGAACCTGACGGTATTTTGGTGTGGCTTGGCCCCTGTATTGGCCCTCAGGCTTTTGAAGTGGGGGCGGAGGTGGTGGCGGCTTTTTGTGACCGCGATCCGGCAGCAGCCGGCTTGTTCAAGCCTTTGCCGAATAACAAGTGGTTGGCTGATTTGGCGGGTTTGGCCAGGTTGCGCTTGCACAGCCTGGGCGTGACGCGTGTTTATGGCAACGACGGTGATGCTGCGTGGTGCACCGTGACTCAGGCGTCAAAGTTCTTTTCCCACAGACGAGACAGTCCTGTCTTCGGGCACTCCGGACGCATGGCTGCTTGCATCTGGCTCGGGTCGTGATGCGGGGGGTGATGCGGGTGGTGCGGCTTCAGGCGCTGTCATCTCTTCGGCTTGTCGCCGTGCTTTCCGGCGCAAGGGCGTTCCCATCAAGTAAACCACCAAGGACATGGGCAGCACGCCGTATAAAAGAAAGGTAATGATGGCCCCTAAAACGCTGCCTTGGGTGCTGAAGGCTTCGGCCAGACCCATCAGCAAAGTCACATAAAGCCAGGCGATCACGATCAGGTACATTTTTTGGTCTTTGTAATTTAGGTGACATCAATTTGACAGATACTCGAGGTAATCGATATCAAAAAAACAATTTTCAGGAGACAAGGCATGAGTTCATCCAAGCCGGAATTTTGGGCCCAAATGAGTGAAGGGTTTCAGCAAAATCTGTCCAAAAGCTGGGGGCAGGCCATGCAGCACTTTCAGTCCATCGATCTGGGTGGTCTCAAGCCTGGCGCCGATCCGGCTGGCCCGCAACTCAAATTCTCGCCTGAAAAGCTCCAAACGCTGCAAGGGCAATACTTTAAAGACGCCTCAGACCTGTGGAATCAGAGCTTGCACAACAGCCTGCAGGTCAAGGACCGTCGGTTTTCAAGTGAAGCCTGGGCGTCCAACCCGGTAGCCGCCTTCAATGCGGCCACGTATTTGCTGAATGCCCGCACGATGATGGGCTTGGCCGATGCGGTGGAGGCCGATGAAAAATCCCGGACCCGAATCCGTTTTGCCATCGAGCAATGGGTGGCCGCCGCTGCGCCCAGTAATTTCCTGGCTTTCAATGCCGAAGCGCAAAAGAAAGCCGTCGATACCCAAGGTGAAAGCATTGCCAAAGGGTTGAAAAACCTGATGCACGACATGCAGCAGGGGCATGTCTCAATGACCGATGAAAGCCTTTTCGAGGTGGGTAAAAACGTTGCCACCACCGAAGGTGCCGTGGTGTTTGAAAATGAGTTTTTTCAGCTGATTGAGTACAAACCGCTGACCGCAAAAGTCTATGAAAAGCCATTTTTGCTGGTGCCACCCTGCATCAACAAGTTTTATATCCTCGATCTTCAGCCTGAAAATTCGCTGATCCGCTATGCGGTCAGCCAAGGTCACCGCACGTTTGTGGTGAGCTGGCGCAACCCCGATGAATCGATGGCCCAAAAGACCTGGGACGACTACATTGAGCATGCAGCGATCCAAGCCATCCACACGGTGCAGGGCATCACCGGTGCACCCAAGATCAATGCCTTGGGTTTTTGTGTGGGCGGCACGATCCTGTCTACTGCGCTTGCCGTGTTGGCCGCGCGTGGCGAAAAGCCGGTGGCCAGTGCCACCTTCCTGACCACGCTGATCAACTTCACCGACACTGGCATTCTGGATGTGTTCATTGACGACAACTTCGTCAAATTCCGTGAAATGCAAATGGGTCAGGGCGGTTTGCTCAAAGGGCAAGACTTGGCCTCCACCTTCAGCTTTTTGCGTCCAAACGACCTGGTTTGGAACTACGTTGTGGGCAATTACCTCAAGGGTGAAACCCCCCCGCCGTTCGATCTGCTTTACTGGAACAGCGATTCGACCAATCTGCCAGGTCCGTTTTACGCTTGGTATCTGCGTAACACCTACCTGCAAAACGATTTGGTCAAACCGGGCAAAGTCACGGTCTGCGGCGAGAAAATTGACTTGGGCAAGGTCGACATGCCGGTCTATATTTATGGTTCACGCGAAGACCACATCGTGCCGATTGGCGGCGCTTACGCCAGCACACAGGTGTTGCCGGGCAAGAAGCGTTTTGTCATGGGCGCCTCAGGGCACATTGCCGGTGTGATCAACCCACCTGCGGCCAAGAAACGGAGCCATTGGCTGAATGACGGCAGCAAATTCCCGGCCGATGTGAACGAATGGATTGCCAGCGCCCAGGAAATGCCTGGCAGCTGGTGGACAGATTGGTCGGACTGGCTCAAGGGCCATGCCGGCAAGCAAATCACTGCACCCAAAACCTATGGCAAGGGCACTCAGTTCAAAGCCATCGAAGCGGCGCCAGGCCGCTATGTGAAAGCCAAAGCCTGATTTTTATTCACACAACGGAGACCTAGAAAATGGAAGACATCGTTATCGTTTCGGCTGCTCGCACTGCGGTGGGCAAGTTTGGTGGCTCACTGGCCAAAACCCCGGCCACCGAGCTGGGCAGCATTGTCATCAAGGCCCTGCTTGAGCGCAGTGGCTTGCCCATGGACGCCATTGGTGAAGTCATCATGGGCCAGGTTTTGGCCGCAGGCGTGGGTCAAAACCCAGCCCGACAGGCCATGATGAAGGCCGGTCTGGCCAAGGAGACGCCAGCGTTGACCATCAACGCTGTGTGTGGTTCGGGCCTGAAAGCAGTGATGTTGGCTGCTCAGGCCGTGGCCTGGGGCGACAGCGAAATCGTGATCGCCGGTGGCCAGGAAAACATGAGTGCCAGCCCGCATGTGTTGAACGGCAGCCGTGATGGCCAGCGCATGGGCGACTGGAAGATGACCGACACCATGATCGTGGACGGTTTGTGGGACGTATACAACCAATACCACATGGGCATCACCGCCGAAAACGTGGCCAAGGCCCAGGGCATCACCCGCGAAATGCAAGACGCTTTGGCCGCTGGCAGCCAGCGCAAGGCGGCTGCCGCTCAGGATGCGGGCAAGTTCAAGGACGAAATCGTGGACGTGCTGATTCCTCAGCGCAAAGGTGACGCGCTGGTGTTCAACACCGACGAATTCATCAACAAGAAAACAAGCGCCGAAGTGTTGGCCGGACTGCGCCCTGCTTTTGACAAGGCGGGCAGCGTCACAGCAGGCAATGCCTCGGGTCTCAATGACGGTGCTGCTGCTGTGATGGTCATGACGGCCAAAAAAGCCGCAGCTTTGGGCCTCAAGCCTTTGGCCAGAATCGCCGCTTTTGGTACCAGCGGTCTGGACCCCGCCCACATGGGCATGGGCCCTGTGCCTGCTTCGCAAAAAGCACTGGCCCGTGCAGGCTGGAAGGCCCAGGACGTGGATTTGTTCGAACTGAACGAAGCCTTTGCCGCACAAGCTTGCGCCGTGAACCAGGCGCTGGACATCGATCCGGCCAAGGTCAACGTCAACGGCGGTGCGATTGCCATCGGTCACCCCATTGGGGCATCCGGTTGCCGCATTTTGGTCACCTTGCTGCACGAAATGCAACGCACTCAAGCCCAGAAAGGACTGGCCGCGCTGTGCATTGGCGGCGGCATGGGCGTGTCGCTGGCCGTTGAGCGCATGTAAAAAACCCCAACCACTCAAACGGCGTGTCCTGGCGCACTGCTTAACGTATAAAAGCAGCCAATCATCACCGGTTGAGTGGGTTTTAATGATTTCACTTCACTCATAACAAGGAGACAAACCATGAGTCAAAAAGTAGCTTACGTCACAGGTGGCATGGGCGGTATCGGTACCGCTATTTGCCAGCGCCTTCACCAAGAGGGCTTCAAGGTCATCGCCGGTTGCGGCCCGACCCGCGACTTCACCAAATGGCTGGACGAGCAAAAAGCCCTGGGCTTCACGTTTTACGCCTCGGTTGGCAACGTCGGTGACTGGGATTCCACCGTGGAAGCCTTCAGCAAGACCAAAGCCGAACACGGCAGCATTGATGTGTTGGTCAACAACGCCGGCATCACCAAGGACCGCATGTTCTTGAAGATGAGTCGCGACGACTGGGATGCCGTGATGAACACCAACCTGGACTCCATGTTCAACGTGACCAAGCAAGTGGTCGCCGACATGGTGGAAAAAGGCTGGGGCCGCATCATCAACATCAGCTCGGTCAACGGCGAAAAAGGCCAAGCAGGCCAGACCAACTACTCGGCTGCCAAGGCTGGCATGCACGGCTTCTCGATGGCTTTGGCCCAAGAGATGGCGACCAAAGGCGTGACAGTGAACACCGTGTCGCCCGGCTACATCGGCACCGACATGGTCAATGCCATTCGTCCCGACGTGCTGGAAAAGATCGTGGCCACCGTGCCCGTCAAGCGTTTGGGCAAGCCGAGTGAAATCGCTTCCATCATTGCCTGGTTGGCCAGCGAAGAGGGCGGTTACGCCACTGGCGCTGACTTTTCAGTCAACGGCGGTTTGCACATGGGCTGATGCTTTTGCAGCACCCACAAAAAAACCCGCCTCGGCGGGTTTTTTTGCGCCTGCCCACTGGGCAGGCCTTGGTGCCATGCGGTCAGTTGCCGACTTGCTTGCCCGTTCCCACCATCTGCATGGCCGATGCGATCAGGCCAGAGACTTCGCTCATATTGCCCGGCACGATCAGGGTGGTCTTGGCGTCTTGCGCGACTTTGCCGTAGGCCTGCACGGCTTGCTCAGCCACTTTGAGCTGCACCGCCTGCTCGCCGCCGGGTTGGCGGATGGCTGCGGCAATGCGCTCAATCGCTTGAGCGGTGGCGTTGGCCATTTCGGTGATGGCGGCGGCATCGCCTTGGGCCTTGTTGATGGCGGCTTGCTTTTCGCCTTCAGAGCGGGCAATGAAGGCCTCGCGCTCACCCGTGGCGATGTTGATTTGCTCTTGGCGACGACCTTCAGAGGCCGCGATCAAGGCGCGTTTTTCGCGTTCTGCCGTGATCTGCGATTGCATGGCGTGCAGGATTTCGCTGGGCGGTGTCAGGTCTTTGATCTCGTAGCGCAGCACCTTAACGCCCCAGTTCAAGGCGGCCTCATCGATGGCCGCAACCACCTGGGCGTTGATGATGTCGCGCTCTTCAAAGGTCTTGTCCAGCTCCAGTTTGCCAATCACGCTGCGCAGACTGGTTTGGGCCAACTGGGTCACAGCCACGATGTAATTGGACGAGCCGTAGCTGGCCAGTTTGGGGTCGGTCACCTGAAAGTACAGAATGCCATCGACCTGCAACTGCGTGTTGTCGCGCGTGATGCAGATCTGACTGGGCACGTCCAGGGGAATTTCTTTGAGGCTGTGCTTTTGGATCACGTTGTCCACAAACGGCACCACAAAATTCAGACCCGGTGTGAGGCTGGCGTGGTATTTGCCCAGCCGCTCAACCACCCAAGCGTGCTGTTGTGGCACGACCTTGACGGTCTTGATGATGAACAGGACGGCAATGACCAGGAAAAGAATGGCGATTTCCATGTGAAGACTCCCTTTTTGATAAATCAGTGATCAGATTTTTTCGAGCACCAGACGGTTGCCCTGAATCGCCTGAATGCGGTGCAAGCCTGGCGATGGTTTTGATGGGGGCGTGTTCACCGCTGTCCAGTTGGCGCCCCGGTGTTTGACTTGCGCCAGGCCTTGCGCATCCCACGCATCGACCTGAACCGTTTCCCCCACATCCAGGTGCTGCACCGTTTCGCGGGCGGCCGACAGGTCAGTTTGGCGCTGGCGGTAGGCGTTCCACACCACCACGGCCAAGCCACCCACGGCGGCAGCCACGACCACTTGCACTGTGAAACTTGCCCCCGCATGCGCGACCACGGCCCCAGCCGCTGCGCCAAGGGCCAGCATCAGCAGATAAAAAGTACCGGTCGTCAGCTCCAGGGCAACCAAGGCACCGGCCACGAGCCACCAGATCGTCGGGTTGTTCATCGTCGAATTCCTTCTTGTTGAAAGCGTTTGGCATCATGCTACCTTTTGTTCGCGTTCGGGTACGCCTTGGCCGTGTCAAGCCAAGGATAATCAAGCCCATGCAATTTCCCGATATTCAACGCTGGCGCCTGTCGGTGGCCCCCATGATGGACTGGACAGACCGTCACTGTCGTTTCTTTCACCGCCTGCTGACCCGCCACACCTTGCTCTACACCGAGATGGTGACCACCGGCGCTTTGCGCCACGGCAGTGTTCAGAGACACCTGCGCTTCAATGCCGAAGAACACCCTGTTGCCTTGCAGCTGGGTGGCAGCGATGCGGGCGATCTGGCCCATGCGGCCAAATTGGGACAAGAGTGGGGTTATGACGAGATCAACCTCAACTGCGGTTGCCCTTCAGACCGTGTGCAACGCGGCGCATTTGGCGCGTGCCTCATGAATGAGCCGCGCACGGTGGCCGATGGCGTCAAGGCCATGCTCGATGTGGTCGATGTGCCCGTGACCGTCAAGCACCGCATTGGCATTGACCGCATTGAAAGCTACGACTTTGTGCGCGATTTTGTGGGCACCGTCAGCGATGCGGGTTGCAAGGTGTTCATCGTGCACGCCCGCAATGCCTGGCTCGATGGCCTGAGCCCCAAAGAGAACCGCGAGATTCCGCCGCTGCGCTATGAACTGGCGTACCAGCTCAAAAAAGACTTTCCGGGTCTGGTCATTGCCGTGAACGGCGGCATCAAGACCAACCCAGAAATCGCGTTGCACCTGCAAGACGCCGATGGCGTGATGGTTGGGCGTGAAGCATATTACAACCCCTGGCTGCTGGGCAGCTGGGACGCCGAGTTCTACGGCGATAACCACGAGGTGCCCAGTCGCGAAGCGGTTGAAGAAGCGATGGTGGCCTACATGGAACGGGCGTTTGCCGAAGATGCTTGCCCTTGGTACGCGATTGCCCGCCACATGCTGGGGCTTTACCACGGACAACGGGGTGGGCGTTTGTGGCGGCAGGTCTGGAGTGACCACAAGCTCAAGCCCCTGCCTCCGCGCGAAGTCTGGCAGCTGGCCCGCGCTGCGTTGGCGCGGGGTGCGGTCATCACCGACTGACTTATTGCGCGGCCTGCAAGCCGTTCATGAAGTGGGCTGACATGCGCTGTGCAGCCAGCTCGGGCTGACGGCTCGTCAAGGCCTGAACAATGGCGGCGTGTTCGGCCAGCGACTGCTCGATCCGGCCCTCTTTGAACAGCGAGCTGTGCCGGTTGAGCTTCATCACCTTGCGCAGGTCGGCCACCATCTGGTCGCGCCAGCGGTTGTCGGCCAACTCCAACAGCAGCATGTGGAAGGCTTCGTTGATCTCGAAAAAGCGGTCACGGTCTGCCGTGGCGTTTTCCAGATCCTGGTGCAAGGCGCTGATTTGGGCCATCTGTTCGTCGCTGGCGCTTTGGGCCACCACGCGGGCGGCGTCTGACTCCAACAAGGCCAGCAGGTGGTAGACATCGCGCAGGTCTTTTTCGCTGACCTCGGTGACATAGGCGCCTCGACGCACCTTCATGGTCACCAGTCCCTCAGCGGCCAGCACTTTCAGGGCTTCTCGCAGGGGCGTTCGGCTGATGCCAAGGGCCTCAGCGATGCGCAACTCATCGATCCAGCTACCGGGCTCGAGTTCACGCGCAAAAATCCGCTGCCGCAAGAGTTCGGCAACTTCTTCGTACAGAGCACGGGGGGCGAGTGACAAGGCAGACATGGCGTGATGGGGTAGGGCGTTAATCAGCGGGGGGTCGGGCGTTTCAGATGCTGAATTGTAAGCCGGTTAAAATATTTTGCATCAATAATTATGAATCACGGTACTTGTAAGCCGGTCGGCAGCCTGTAGCTGCCAAAATCCGAGCAAGTCACTTTTGTCCCGAAAGCACAGCGCCATGACGTCCAAATCCTTTGAATTCAACGCTTCCAACTTGGAAGCCTGGCAAAAAGCAGCGGTCAAATCCGCCCCCGGTGGCGATGTGAACGCCCTGAACTGGAAGACCCCCGACGGTATCGTCGTGAAGCCGCTCTACACAGCAGAAGACACGCAGCACTTGGCGTACGTCAACACGCTGCCGGGTTTTGAGCCTTTCTTGCGCGGGCCGCAAGCCACCATGTACGCGGTGCGCCCCTGGACGATTCGTCAGTACGCTGGTTTTTCTACCGCCGAAGAATCCAACGCGTTTTACCGCAAGGCTTTGGCCGCAGGCGGGCAGGGCGTCTCGGTCGCGTTTGATTTGGCCACGCACCGCGGATACGACTCCGACCACCCCCGCGTGACAGGCGATGTGGGCAAGGCCGGTGTGGCCATTGATTCGGTCGAGGACATGAAGATCCTGTTCAACGAGATCCCGCTCGACAAAGTGAGCGTCTCGATGACCATGAACGGCGCGGTGCTGCCCGTGTTGGCGGGCTACGTGGTGGCTGCCGAAGAGCAAGGCGTGTCACAAGACAAACTGAGCGGCACCATTCAGAACGACATTCTGAAAGAGTTCATGGTGCGCAACACCTACATCTACCCGCCTGAGCCGTCGATGAAGATCATCGGCGACATCATCGAGTACACGGCCCAGAACATGCCGAAGTTCAACTCGATCTCGATCTCGGGCTACCACATGCAAGAAGCCGGGGCCAACCAGGCACTCGAGATGGCCTTCACCCTGGCCGACGGCAAAGAGTATGTGAAAACCGCCATTGCCAAAGGCATGGACGTGGACGGTTTTGCCGGTCGTCTGTCCTTTTTCTGGGCGGTCGGCATGAACTTTTATCTGGAAATCGCCAAGATGCGTGCGGCCCGCCTGCTGTGGTGCCGCATCATGAAGGGCTTTGACGCGAAAAACCCCAAGAGCCTTATGTTGCGCACGCACAGCCAGACTTCGGGCTGGTCGCTCACCGAGCAAGATCCTTACAACAACGTGGTGCGCACCACGATTGAAGCCATGGCGGCCGTGTTTGGCGGCACGCAGTCGCTGCACACCAACTCGTTCGACGAAGCGATTGCGCTGCCCACAGAATTCAGCTCACGCATTGCGCGCAATACCCAGCTCATCATTCAAGAAGAAACCCACATCACCAACGTGATCGACCCTTGGGCTGGCAGCTACATGATGGAGAGCCTGACACAAGAGATGGCCGACAAGGCCTGGGCCATCATCGAAGAAGTCGAAGCCATGGGCGGCATGACCAAAGCCGTGGGCAGCGGCTGGGCCAAGCTCAAGATCGAAGCCGCCGCTGCTGAAAAGCAGGCCCGCATCGACTCGGGCAAAGACGTCATCGTGGGCGTCAACAAATACAAGCTGGCCAAGGAAGACCCGATCGAGACTTTGTCGATCGACAACGTCAAAGTGCGTGATGGCCAGATCGAGCGTTTGAAGCAAATCCGCGCGACCCGCGACAGCGCCAAAGTGCAAGCCGCGCTGGACGCCTTGACCGCCTCAGCCGAATCGGGCCAAGGAAACTTGCTCGATTTGTCGATTCAGGCTGTGCGCCTGCGTGCCACGGTGGGTGAAATTTCCGATGCACTTGAAAAAGTGTTTGGCCGTCACCGCGCCGACACCCAAAAGGTGACGGGCGTTTACGCAGCCGCCTACGACGACGGCGACAACGTGGGAGACACCATGGAATATTGGAACCAGCTCAAAGCCGATATCGCCGAATTCGCCGAACAACAAGGTCGCCGTCCTCGCGTGATGATTTCGAAGTTGGGCCAGGACGGTCACGACCGGGGTGCCAAAGTGGTTGCCACCGCGTTTGCCGATTTGGGTTACGACGTTGACATGGGCCCCTTGTTCCAAACGCCAGAAGAGTGCGCACGTCAGGCCATTGAAAACGATGTGCACGCCGTGGGCGTGTCCACCTTGGCGGCAGGCCACAAAACCTTGGTGCCCGCCATCATTGCCGAGCTGAAAAAGCAGGGCGCCGATGACATCATCGTGTTCGTGGGCGGGGTCATTCCACGCCAAGACTACGACATGTTGTACGAAGCGGGTGTCAAGGGCATCTACGGCCCTGGCACACCGATCCCGGTCAGTGCCAAAGACGTTCTGGAGCAGATCAAGAAGGCGCTCGGGTGAACCCAGACCAGTTGCTTGAAGGCTTGTTGCATGGCAACGCTGCCATGCAGCGCCGCGCCATGGCCAAAGCCATTACGCTGCTCGAATCAACCCGTTCGGACCACCGAGGGCTGGCAGATGAGCTGCTCACGGCCATGCTGCCGTACACCGGCAAGTCTTTTCGCCTGGGGATCAGCGGTGTGCCGGGCGTGGGCAAGTCCACCTTCATCGAAGCGCTGGGGCTGCATTTGATCGGCCAAGGTCACCGCGTGGCCGTGTTGGCGGTAGACCCGTCCAGCACCGTTTCAGGCGGCTCCATCTTGGGTGACAAGACCCGCATGGAATTTTTGAGCGTGCACGACCAAGCCTACATTCGTCCCAGTCCGAGCAGCGGCACCTTGGGCGGTGTGGCCGAAAAAACCCGCGAATCCATGCTGGTGTGTGAGGCCGCAGGCTACGACGTGGTGATTGTTGAAACCGTGGGTGTGGGCCAGTCCGAGACCGCCGTGGCCAACATGACCGACATGTTTGTGCTGATGCAATTGCCCAATGCAGGCGACGATTTGCAGGCCATCAAAAAAGGCGTGATGGAGATCGCCGATCTGGTGGTCATCAACAAGGCCGACATCGACGCCATCGCCGCCACCCGCGCCCAGCTGCAGATCACCAGCGCTTTACAGCTCTTGGGCATGCACGGTGGCTCGGGCCACGCGCATGCAGACGACACGCTGTGGCATCCCAAGGTGGTGCAGATCAGCGCCTTGCTGGGCCAGGGCGTGGACAGTTTCTGGGCTGCCGTCAGCGAGTTCAAAGACCTGCAAACCCGCAATGGCCGCTTTGCCTCGCGCCGCCAACACCAAGCCCTGTCGTGGATGTGGGAACGCATCGATGCGGGCCTGAAACAAACCTTTCGGGCGCAGCCGCGTGTGCAAACGCTGCTGCCCCAACTCAGCCAACAAGTCGCAGCGGGCCAATTGGCCGCGTCGACGGCTGCCCGTCAACTGCTCGGCGCTTACCAAGCGCAGGGTTAATTTGAAATCTTCCTGGAGAAAAGAGAGCCACCATGCAAGACATCATTGAACAACTGGAAAAAAAGCGCGCTGCGGCCCGCTTGGGCGGCGGGCAAAAGCGCATTGACGCGCAACACGCCAAAGGCAAGCTCACCGCCCGCGAGCGCATTGAGGTGTTGCTGGACGAAGGCACCTTTGAAGAGTGGGACATGTTTGTCGAACACCGTTGCACCGACTTCGGCATGCAAGACAACAAGATTCCTGGCGATGGCGTGGTCACCGGCTACGGCATGATCAACGGCCGTTTGGTGTTTGTCTTCAGCCAAGACTTCACCGTGTACGGGGGGGCTTTGTCTGAAACGCACGCCGAGAAGATTTGCAAAATCATGGACCAGGCCATGAAGGTGGGTGCACCTGTCATCGGCCTGAACGATTCGGGCGGTGCCCGCATTCAAGAAGGTGTGGCCTCGCTTGGCGGTTATGCCGACGTGTTCCAGCGCAACGTGATGGCCAGTGGCGTGGTGCCGCAGATCAGCATGATCATGGGGCCGTCGGCCGGTGGTGCGGTGTATTCGCCAGCGCTGACCGACTTCATCTTCATGGTCAAAGACACCTCTTACATGTTTGTGACCGGCCCTGAGGTGGTCAAAACCGTGACGCACGAAGAAGTGACCGCCGAAGAGTTGGGCGGCGCTTTGACGCACACCACCAAGAGCGGTGTGGCCGACATGGCGTTTGAAAACGATGTCGAAGCGCTCTTGATGCTGCGCCGCTTGTACAACTACTTGCCTTTGAACAACCGCGAAAAAGCGCCTGTTCGCGCCAGTGGCGACCCTTCGAGCCGCTTGGACATGAGCTTGGACACCTTGGTGCCCGAGAACCCCAACAAAGCCTATGACATGAAAGAGCTCATCGTCAAAACTGTGGACGATGGGGACTTTTTTGAGCTGCAGCCCGACTACGCCAAAAACATCCTGATCGGCTTTGCCCGCATGGAAGGCCAAACTGTGGGCATCGTGGCCAACCAGCCGCTGGTGCTGGCCGGATGCCTCGACATCAAGAGCTCCATCAAGGCCGCCCGCTTTGTGCGCTTTTGTGATGCCTTCAATATTCCCGTCATCACCTTTGTTGATGTGCCTGGATTCATGCCCGGCACCAGCCAAGAGTTTGGCGGCATCATCAAACACGGTGCCAAGTTGCTGTACGCGTACGCCGAGTGCACCGTGCCGAAAATCACCGTCATCACGCGCAAGGCCTATGGCGGTGCGTATGACGTGATGGCTTCTAAGCACCTGCGTGGCGACGTCAACTTCGCCTGGCCCAACGCCGAAATCGCGGTGATGGGTGCCAAGGGCGCGGTGGAAATCATCTTCCGCGAAGACAAGGGCGATCCCGAAAAGCTGGCCGCCAAAGAAGCCGAATACAAAGCCCGTTTTGCCAACCCCTTTGTGGCGGGCGCACGCGGCTTCATCGACGACGTGATTCAGCCGCACGAAACCCGCAAGCGCATCTGCCGCTCGCTGGTCATGCTCAAAGACAAGAAGATTGAAAACCCATGGCGCAAGCACGGGAACATTCCACTGTAAGCCCGAAGGAGAAGAAGAACATGTTTACCAAAATCTTGATCGCCAACCGTGGCGAAATCGCCTGCCGTGTCATCGCCACCGCCCAAAAGATGGGCATCCAAACCGTGGCGGTTTACTCTGAAGCCGACAAAGAAGCCCGTCATGTGATGCTGGCCGATGAGGCCGTTTTGATTGGCCCTGCCGCATCGCGCGAGTCGTATTTGGTGGCCGACAAAATCATCGCCGCGGCCAAAGCCACCGGCGCACAAGCGATTCACCCCGGCTATGGTTTCTTGAGCGAGAACGCCGAGTTCTCCAAGCGCTGCGAAGACGAAGGCATTGCCTTCATCGGTCCACGCCACTTCTCGATTGCCGCCATGGGCGACAAGATCGAGTCGAAAAAGCTCGCGGGTGCGGCGGGTGTGAACTGCATTCCCGGTGTCAATGACGCGATTGAAACCGCCGAAAAAGCGGTCGAAATTGCCAAGGGCATTGGCTACCCCGTCATGATCAAAGCATCGGCGGGCGGCGGTGGCAAAGGCCTGCGCGTGGCCTTCAACGACAAGGAAGCTTTTGAAGGCTTCACCTCTTGCCGCAACGAAGCACGCAACAGCTTCGGTGACGACCGTGTGTTCATCGAAAAATTCGTTGAAGAGCCGCGCCACATCGAGATCCAGGTGCTGGGCGACAGCCACGGCAACGTCATCTATTTGAACGAACGCGAGTGCTCGATCCAGCGCCGTCACCAAAAAGTGATCGAAGAGGCGCCATCGCCCTTCATCAGCGACGCCACCCGCAAAGCCATGGGTGAGCAGGCGGTGCAATTGGCCAAGGCTGTGAAGTACCAATCTGCGGGCACCGTCGAGTTTGTCGTCGGCAAAGACCAGAGCTTTTACTTCCTGGAGATGAACACCCGCTTGCAGGTGGAACACCCGGTGACCGAAGCCATCACTGGCCTCGATTTGGTGGAGCAAATGATCCGCGTTGCCGCAGGTGAAAAGCTCACGCTGACCCAAGCCGATGTGAAACGCGACGGCTGGGCCATTGAATGCCGCATCAACGCCGAAGACCCGTTCCGCAATTTCTTGCCATCGACAGGTCGCTTGGTGCGTTTCCAAACGCCCAAACAAACCATGTTCCAAGCCAACACCGCTGACTTGCTGGGTGTGCGCGTGGACACCGGTGTGCAAGACGGCGGCGAGATTCCGATGTTTTACGACTCGATGATCGCCAAGCTCATCGTGCATGGCAAAGACCGCAACGATGCGATTGCCAAAATGCGCGAAGCCTTGAACGGTTTTGTCATTCGGGGCATCAGCTCCAACATCCCCTTCCAAGCGGCCTTGTTGGCGCACCCGCGTTTTGTGTCGGGCGACTTCAACACCGGCTTCATTGCCGAGCAGTACAGCAAAGGCTTCCGCGCTGAAGACGTGCCGCACGACGATCACGACTTTTTGGCCGCACTGGCGGCCTTTGTGCGCCGCAAGTCACGCCAACGTGCCGCCAACCTCAGCGGTCAATTGCCGGGCTACGACGTCAAGGTTGGCCAAGACTATGCGGTGGTCGAGTTGGGGCAGGGCGGCAACAACCGCTATGTGTCTGTGCATGTGGACGAATTCACCGGCAAACCGGGTGTGGCGCAAATCACCGTGGATGGCAAAACCTATGCCATCGAAAGCAATTCCCGTTTGAACGACATCCGCATCGAAGGCACTTGCAACGGCAAGCCTTTTACAGCGCAGGTCGAGCGTGGCACGCTCAAAAACCCCTTGGCCTTGCAAGTGCAGCACAACGGCACCCGCATCGAAGCGCTGGTGATGTCGCCCCGTATGGCGCAGTTGCACAAGCTCATGCCTTACAAGGCGCCACCTGATCTGAGCCGCTTTGTCTTGTCGCCCATGCCCGGCTTGCTGGTCGAGGTGTCGGTGCAACCGGGCCAGAAAGTGCAGGCCGGTGAGCGTGTGGCTGTGATCGAAGCCATGAAGATGGAAAACGTGTTGTTTGCTGCGCAAGACGGCGTGGTCAAACAGGTGGTTGCCGCCAAGGGCGAGTCGCTCACGGTGGACCAGATGATCGTGGAGTTTGAATAAATGACGCGCCCCTTCAAAGTGCTGGGCGTTCAGCAAATCGCCATTGGCGGGCCTGACAAAGCTCGCCTGCAAAAGCTCTGGGTTGACATGTTCGGCCTGGAAGTGACCGGCACCTTCAAAAGCGAACGCGAAAACGTGGACGAAGACATCTGCGCCATCGGCACCGGCCCGTTCAAGGTCGAGGTCGATTTGATGCAACCGCTGGACCCCGACAAAAAACCCGCCGTGCACACCACACCGCTCAACCACATTGGCTTGTGGATAGACGATCTGCCGGTGGCGGTCGAATGGCTCACGTCGCAAGGCGTGCGCTTTGCGCCCGGCGGCATCCGCAAGGGCGCGGCCGGCTTCGACATCACCTTTTTGCACCCCAAGGCGAACGAAGAGTTCCCCATCGGTGGCGAGGGCGTGTTGATCGAGTTGGTGCAGGCCCCTGCCGAGGTGGTCAAGGCATTTGCAGCTTTGGCGGCCAACGCGCACTGACG
>JAGNWH010000113.1:0-6754 GCA_017986055.1 Limnohabitans sp.
GCCGTTGGTGGTGCGTTCCAGTGTGGCGTCGTGCATCAGGAATACCACACCGTCGGCGCTGAGCTTGGCGTCGCATTCGAACATGCGAAAGCCGTGCGTTGCGCCCAATTCAAACGCGGCCAGGGTGTTTTCGGGAGCGAGTTTGCCAGCGCCTCGGTGGGCGATCCAGCGCGGGTAGGGCCAGTGTGTCATGGGCAGTTCAGGCGATGCGTTTTTGGGTCTGGGCGTCAAACCAGTGCACCCGGTCGGCGCGGGGCGTGGCCCAAAAGCTTTGGCCTGGTTGCGGTGGCGCAACCGATTCGTCCAGTCGCAGGGTGAGGGTTTCATCACCCAAACGGGCGTGCACTAGGCGCTCTGCACCGAGCAGTTCCACCGTGTCGGCGGTCAATGACCATCCGCCCACGTTTTGAACGGGTGTGATGTCCAGGTGCTCGGGCCGAATGCCCAAAATGCGATTTTCGGCGGTGCCCGGGGCGTGCCGTAGCAAGTTCATGGGCGGCGAGCCGATGAAGCTGGCCACAAAGGTGCTGGCTGGTCGGTTGTAGACCTCTTCGGGCGTGCCAAATTGCTCCATGTGACCGCCGTTCATCACGATCATGCGTTGGGCCAGCGTCATGGCTTCGACTTGGTCGTGCGTCACGAACAGGCTGGTGATGCTTAAGTTGCGGTGCAGCTTTTGAATTTCCAGCCGGGTCTGTGCACGCAGTTTGGCGTCGAGGTTGGACAGCGGCTCGTCAAACAAAAATACCTGCGGCTGGCGCACGATGGCGCGGCCCATGGCCACGCGCTGGCGCTGGCCACCCGACAATTCGCGTGGTTTGCGCTGCAACAGGTGCGAGAGTTCCAGAATGCCGGCGGCCTTGTCCACACGGGCCTTGATTTCTTCGATCGGCCGTTTGGCGATCTTCAGGCCATAGGCCATGTTGTCGAACACGCTCATGTGCGGATAAAGCGCGTAGTTCTGGAACACCATGGCAATGTCGCGCTCGGCAGGCTCGAGCTCGTTGACCACGCGTTCGCCGATTGAAATGGTGCCCCCCGAAATGTCTTCGAGGCCCGCCACCATGCGCAGCAAGGTGGATTTGCCACAGCCCGAAGGCCCGACGATGACCACAAATTCACCGTCGCTGATGCTGGCGCTCAGGTCGTGGATGACGGTGTTGGCCTTGGCACCCGTGCCATAGGTTTTGAGGATGTGGGAGAGGGTGATGGAAGCCATGATTTTTTTACTAATTTGACGGGGACAGAGCGCCGCTTCGCAGTGGTCTGTCCCCTGGTTTATTCAGACGAGGACAGAGCAGCGCTTCGCATGGGTCTGTCCCCGGGTTTTTAATTTGACGGGGACAGAGCAACGCTTCGCATTGGTCTGTCCCCGGCGTATTTATTTCTCCGTATCAACCAGGCCTTTGACGAACCATTTTTGCATCAGCACCACGACCAGTGCCGGTGGCAGCATGGCCAGGATGGCGGCGGCCATGACCACGTTCCATTCGGTCCAAGACTCGCCCGAAATCAGGCGCTTGATGCCCAGCACCACTGGGTACATGTCTTCGCTGGTGGTCACCAGCAGTGGCCACAGGTATTGGTTCCAGCCATAGATGAACTGGATGACAAACAGCGCCGCGATGTTGGTGGCCGACAGGGGCAGCAGCACATCCTTGAAAAAGCGCATCGGCCCGGCCCCGTCCATGCGGGCGGCCTCAACCAGCTCGTCAGGAATGGTCAGAAAAAATTGCCTGAATAAAAAAGTGGCTGTGGCCGAGGCGATCAGTGGCACCGTTAGCCCAGCAAAGCTGTTGAGCATGCCGAGACCCGCCACCACCTCGTAAGTGGGGCTGATGCGCACCTCGACCGGCAGCATCAGGGTGACAAAGATCATCCAGAACACCAGATTGCGCAGCGGAAAGCGGAAATACACGATGGCAAAGGCCGACAGCAGCGAGATGGCGATCTTGCCAATCGCAATGCCAAGGGCGCTGATCAGGCTGATCTTCATCATGGGCCACATGGCGGGCAGCGGGCTGCCTTGCGAGTTGGGGCCACCAAAAAGTGTCAGGCGGTAGGTTTCCCAAAAGTGGCTGCCCGGCAGCAGCGACATGGGCACACTCTGGTTGATTTGTTGGGCTGTTTGGGTAGAGCCGACAAAAGTCAGGTACAGCGGAAAGGCCACGATGGCCACGCCGATGAGCAAGATGACATGCCGCAGAATCTGCAGGCCGGGGCGTCGTTCGATCATGTCAGTATTGAACTTTCTTCTCGACAAATTTGAACTGCAAGACGGTGAGGGCCACCACGATCACCATCAGCACCACCGACTGCGCCGCCGAGCTCCCCATGTCCAGGGCCTTGAAGCCGTCGTAATACACCTTGTAAACCAGAATAGCCGTGTCCTTGCCCGGCCCGCCGTGGGTGGTGGCATCCACGATGGCGAAGGTGTCAAAGAAGGCGTAAACGATGTTGATCACCAGCAAAAAGAAGGTGGTGGGCGACAAAAGCGGGAACACGATGGTCCAGAACCGTCGCCAAGGGCTGGCCCCGTCAATGGCCGCCGCTTCGATGAGTGATTTGGGAATGGATTGCAAACCCGCCAGAAAAAACAGAAAGTTGTAGGAGATCTGCTTCCAGACCGCAGCCATCACGATGAGTGCCATGGCGTGGTTGGGGTTGAGCAGGTGGTTCCACTCGATGCCGATGGACCGCAGCGCATAGCCCACCACGCCCATGGGCGAAGCAAACATGAACAGCCACAACACGCCAGCCACTACCGGGGCCACCGCATAGGGCCAGATCAGCAGTGTTTTGTACAGGCCCGCGCCACGCCCGACACGGTCTGCCATCACGGCCAGCAGCAACGACACCGATAAGCCCATGACGGCCACCAAAAGTGAAAACACGGCGGTGGTTTTAAACGATTCCAGATAGCCGCTGTCGTGCCAGAGTCGGGAGAAGTTCTCCATGCCCACAAATTCTCGGGATGCGCCAAAGGCATCTTCTTGCAACACGCTTTGGTAAAGCGCTTGCCCGGCGGGCCAGAAAAAGAACACCAAAACGATGCTCAGCTGCGGCGCAATCAGCAGCCACGGCAGCCATCGGGATTTGAAACGGACGCGTTTTTCCATACATTCTTTGCAAAACCGGGGTGTGAAGTGTCAATCCAAAATGTGCAAAAGCAGAGGCGCTGCCTCTGCTTTTTTCATGTGCTGACCACTCCGGATGCCGGAAGGGACATTATTTGTTGGCTTTTTCGAAGCGTTCGAGCTGTTCGTTGCCGCGCTTGATGGCCATGTCCAGGGCTTCCTTGGTGCCCTTTTTGCCGCTCCACACGCCTTCGAGTTCCTCGTCAATGATGGTGCGGATTTGCACAAAGTTGCCCAGACGCACGCCACGCGACTTGTCGGTGGTCTTGCGGATCATCTGCGTCACCGAAACGTCGGTGCCGGGGTTCTTTTTGTAGAAGCCAGCCTTCTCGGTCAACTCGAAAGAGGCCGTGGTGACAGGCAGGTAGCCCGTGCGCTGGTGGCTGGCCGCTGCCACATCGGCCTTGGACAGATGAGCAAAGAACTGGGCCACACCTTTGTATTCAGGCGCTTTCTTGCCGCTCATCACCCACAGGCTGGCACCGCCGATCACGGTGTTTTGCGGTGCGCCGTTCACATCAGGGTAATAAGGCAGGGTGCCGATGCCGTAGCCAAATTTGCCGTTGCGCACCACGCTGCCATACAGGGCCGAGGAGCCCGTGGCCATGGCGCACTCGCCTGAGACAAAGGTAGCGTCAGCTGCGTTGCCGCGGCCTTTGTAGACAAACAGGCCCTGCTTGGCCATGTTGGCCAGGTTGTCGATGTGGCGCACATGCAAGGGCGTGTTGAAGCTCAGACGTGCATCCATGCCGCGCATGCCGTTGCCCTTGGTGGCAAATTCGGTGTTGTGCCAGGCCGAGAAGCTTTCCAGCTGCGTCCAGCTGATCCAGCTGGTGGTGAAGGGGCACTTGTGGCCGCTGGCCTTGAGCTTGGCAGCAGCCAGCGCCACTTCAGGCCAGGTGGTGGGCGGCGTGTTGGGGTCCAGGCCCGCGGCCTTGAAGGCGTCCTTGTTGTAATGAAAGACAGGCGTGGAGCTGTTGAACGGGAAGCTCAGCATCTGACCGTTGGGCGCGGTGTAGTAACCGGCCACGGCGGGCACATAGGCGTTTTGGTCGAATTTCAGGCCGGCATCGGTCATGACCTTGCCCACTGGCACGATGGCGCCCTTGCTGGCCATCATGGTAGCGGTGCCCACTTCAAACACCTGCAGGATGTGCGGCGCATTGCCTGCGCGGTAAGCGGCAATCGCTGCGGTCATGGATTCGTCGTAGCTGCCTTTAAAGGTGGGTACGATTTTGTAGTCCTTTTGGCTGGCGTTGAAGTCCTTGGCCAGGTCGTTGACCCACTCGCCCAAGGCGCCACCCATGGAGTGCCACCACTGGATTTCGGTTTGGGCTTGGGCAGAAAGGCTGGCCAGGCTCAAGGCCAAAGCGGAAAGAGTCAGTTTGAGTTTCATGGCAATTCCTGAAGAAATGAGTTGTTTTGCTTAAAAAATAAGCAAATCCCAGCACGAGTGTGGCACTGGTTCATGGCCAGAGTATTTAAATAGCATGACCAATTTGTGACAACCCGGGGTTTCCATGACGCCCAGAGCCTTGGGCGACAGGTGTCCCTCTGTTCGGCGTGTGTTTGTTGCACTGCGGTAACATTCAGGCCCAGCCGGTATGACGCCTCCGTCCAGGTCTGGCTGACCGCGTATTTAGAACGCATTTGACCGCGCCCATCCCTATGAATGCACCCACCACGCTCCAACATTTGATGCAAGCCGACGCCGATGCGCCTCGCTTGCGCGAGATTCCCTACAACTACACGAGCTTTTCTGACCGCGAAATCGTGGTGCGTTTGCTGGGGGAACCTGCATGGGGCTTGCTGAACCAGTTGCGCGAAGAGCGCGGCACAGGCCGTTCGGCCCGCATGCTGTACGAGGTGCTGGGTGACATTTGGGTGGTCGAGCGCAACCCATATTTGCAAGACGATCTGCTGGACAACCCCGGCCGTCGCAAACTGCTGGTCGAGGCCTTGCAGCACCGCCTGGGTGAGGTGCAAAAGCGCCGGACCCCCGAGGCAGATGCCTCTCGCGATGCTTTGGTGGGCCAGTTGCTGGATTTGGCCACGCAGGCGGTGACGCAATTCAGCGAACGTTTCGTGCGGATGGCCAAGCTGCGCAGCCAGGTGCAAAAGACCCTGGGGCGCCTGACGGCCAAGGACAACATCAAGTTCGATGGCCTCTCGCGCGTGAGCCATGTGACCGATGCGACCGACTGGCGCGTGGAATACCCCTTTGTGGTGCTGACCCCCGACTCCGAGACCGAGATGGCCGGGCTGGTTAAAGGCTGTATCGACCTGGGCCTGACCATCGTCCCTCGGGGCGGCGGCACGGGTTATACCGGTGGCGCTATTCCCTTGACCTGGAAGAGCGCGGTCATCAACACCGAAAAGCTCGAAGCCATGACCGAGGTTGAGATGATCGACCTGCCCGGTATCGCGCACCCCATTCCCACCATCTACACCGAAGCCGGTGTGGTTACCCAGCGCGTGGCCGATGCGGCCGAGCGCGGCGGTTTTGTTTTTGCGGTGGACCCGACCTCGGCCGAAGCCAGCTGCATTGGCGGCAACATCGCCATGAACGCAGGTGGCAAAAAAGCGGTGCTTTGGGGCACGGCGCTCGACAACCTGGCCAGCTGGCGCATGGTCACCCCCGACGCCGAATGGCTGGACGTGGTGCGCATGGACCACAACATGGGCAAGATCCACGACGCCGAAGTGGCCACTTTTGAGCTGCGATATTTCAAGGCCGATGGCAAAACCCCGATCCGCACCGAAACCCTGGTGATCCCAGGCAAGACTTTCCGCAAAGAAGGTTTGGGCAAGGACGTGACCGACAAGTTCTTGAGCGGTCTGCCCGGCGTGCAAAAAGAAGGCTGCGACGGCCTCATCACCAGCGCCCGCTGGGTGGTGCACCGCATGCCCACGCACACCCGCACCGTGTGCATGGAGTTTTTTGGACACGCCCGCGAGGCCGTGCCCAGCATCGTCGAAATCAAAGACTTCATGTTTGCTGAGCAAAAGCGCACCGGCACCGTGATGGCGGGCTTGGAGCACCTGGACGACCGCTATTTGCGGGCGGTGGGGTATTCCACCAAGTCCAAGCGCGGTGGCTTTCCCAAGATGGTGCTGATCGGTGACATCGCAGGCGACAACGCCGACGATGTGGCCAAGGCGACTTCTGAGATCGTGCGCATTGCCAACTCGCGCAGCGGCGAAGGCTTCATTGCCATCAGCCCCGAAGCGCGTAAAAAGTTCTGGCACGACCGCAAGAAAACCGCCGCCATCTCGCGCCACACCAACGCCTTCAAGGTCAACGAAGACGTGGTGATCCCGCTGCCTCGCATGGCCGAGTACACCGACGGCATCGAGCGCATCAACATCGAATTGAGCTTGCGCAACAAGCTGCACTTTTGCCGTGAACTCGAAGCCTTTTTGGAGCGTGGCAACTTGCCTCTGGGCAAGCAAGACGACGCCAACGAGATCGCTTCGGCTGAACTGCTGGAAGACCGTGTGGCACAAGCCTTGGCGGTGGTGCGCGAGGTTCAATTGCAATGGCAAGGTTGGCTGACGCAAGTGGATGCGTTGTTCCCCCAGTTGCAAGAGCACAGCCTGCGAGCCAGCTGGAAGAC
>JAGNWH010000114.1:0-6668 GCA_017986055.1 Limnohabitans sp.
CTGGCCGTGGGGCGGGCGCTGGCGCTGGCGGGTCGCGAGGTGATGGTGCTGGAGTCGGCAAACGCCATCGGCACCGGCACCAGCTCGCGCAACAGCGAGGTCATTCACGCGGGCATTTACTACCCGGCGGGCTCGCTCAAGGCGCGGCTGTGCGTGCAGGGCAAAGGTCTGCTGTACGCCTATTGCGCCGAGCGCGGCGTGGCGCACCAGCGGCTGGGCAAGCTGATCGTGGCCACGCGCCCCGAGCAAGTGCCCACGCTGGACGGCATCGTGGCCAAGGCGGCGGCCAACGGCGTGCATGACCTGCAAAAACTCAGCGCCGCCCAAGCCAGGGCATTGGAGCCCGCACTGGCCTGCGAAGCGGCCTTGCTTTCGCCCAGCACGGGCGTGGTGGACAGCCACGGCCTCATGCTGGCCTTGCAAGGCGACTTGGAAAACGCAGGGGGGCTTTTGGCGCTGGTCTCGCCCGTGCAAGGCATCGGCCTCCAGCAAGGCACGGCCACGCACCCGATCCGCGTGAGCACGCAAGACGGCACCGAACTGGCCTGCCGCACATTGGTCAACGCTGCGGGTCTTAACGCGGTGGCTCTGGCGCGGTGCATGCAGGGGCTTGCGCACAGCCTGCTGCCGTCCGCCCATTACGCCAAAGGCAACTACTTCACGCTGGCGGGCAAGGCCCCGTTTTCGCGCTTGATTTACCCGGTGCCCGAAGCAGCTGGCCTGGGCGTGCACCTCACGCTTGACCTGGGCGGGCAGGCCAAGTTCGGGCCTGATGTGCAGTGGGTCGATGACCCCGCCGACCTGCAAGTGGACCCGCGCCGGGGCGATGCCTTTTATGCCGAGGTGCGCCGCTATTGGCCCGATTTGCAAGACGGCGCTTTGCAGCCGGGCTATGCGGGCATGCGCCCCAAGATCAGTGGCCCGCATGAAGCGGCAGCCGATTTCATGATCCAAGGCCCTGCCGAGCATGGCGTGCCCGGCCTGGTGAACCTGCTGGGCATCGAGTCGCCGGGCCTGACCAGCTCACTGGCGATCGCCGACGAGGTCTGCGCTCGTCTGGCTTGAGCGCTTGCCAGCGGGCCTTCAGCGCTTCATCTGTTGCAACGCACTGGCCACTTCGGTGACCAGGGCCGGGCCTTTGTAAATCAGCCCGGTGTAGATCTGCACCACGTCGGCCCCGGCTTCGATTTTGGCAATGGCGTCGTGACCGCTCAGGATGCCGCCCACGCCGATGATGGGGAAGTCTTTGCCCAAGGCCGCACGCAATTGGCGGATCACGCGGTTGCTGCTTTGCAGCACGGGTGCGCCGGACAGTCCGCCCATTTCGTCGGCGTGCTGCAGGCCGCTGACCGCGTCACGCGCGAGGGTGGTGTTGGTGGCGATCACGCCGTCCATGCCGTGCTTTTGCAAGGTGGCGGCGATCACGCCCACTTGGGTTTCGTCCAGATCGGGGGCGATTTTCAGGAACATGGGCACCCGGCGGCCGTGTTCAGCAGCCAGTTCTTCGCGCCTTGCGACCAGTGCGCCCAGCAGGCCGTCGAGCGCTTCGTCGCTTTGCAGGGCGCGCAGGTTCTTGGTGTTGGGGCTGGAGATGTTCACCGTCACGTAGTCGGCATGCGGGTACACGCCCGCCAGAGCGATCAAGTAATCGTCGGTGGCGTTTTCTATGGGGGTGGCGGCGTTTTTGCCGATGTTCAGGCCCAAAAGGCGGCCCTGCTGGCGGAATTTGGAGCGCTTGACGTTGGCGATGAAGGCGTCGAGTCCGTCGTTGTTGAAGCCCAAGCGGTTGATGAGGGCTTGCGCCTCGGGCAGGCGGAACATGCGGGGCTTGGGGTTGCCCGGTTGCGCTTTGGGCGTGACGGTGCCCACTTCGACAAAGCCAAAGCCCATGGCACCCAGACCATCGATGCAGCGGGCGTTTTTGTCCAGACCTGCGGCCAGGCCCACGCGGTTGGGGAAGTGCAGGCCCGCCAGTGTGATGGGCTGCGCCACAAAGGGTTGGCGATAAACGCGGTCGAGCGGGGTGTTTTGGGTGCGTGCCAGGCCCTCGATGGTCAGTTCGTGGGCTTCTTCGGCGTCCATCTTGAACAAAAACGAGCGGGCGAGGGCGTAGGGGATCAGGGACATTGGATAATTCCGGCCAGCAAAGGCTGTGACAACAATGGTGTTGATTGTCGCAAACCCGGCGCAGCTTTCCTTTTTTACCCAGACCCGACCCCATGACACAAGACGAACTCAAAGCCCTGGTGGGCCAAGCCGCCCTGAAATACGTTGTTCCCGGCGAGATCGTCGGTGTGGGCACCGGCTCCACGGTCAACAAATTCATCGATGCACTGGCCACGATGAAAGACCAGATCAAGGGTGCGGTGTCCAGCTCCGAGGCCTCGACCGTGCGTCTGAAGGCCTTGGGCATTCCGGTGTTTGACAGCAACGAGGTCGAGAGCCTGTCGGTCTACATCGATGGTGCCGACGAGATCGACCACCAAGGCCACATGGTCAAGGGCGGTGGCGCTGCCTTGACCCGCGAAAAAATCGTGGCAGCGCAGTCCAAGCAGTTTGTCTGCATTGCCGACGAGAGCAAGTTGGTTCAGGCTTTGGGCGCTTTCCCATTGCCGGTGGAGGTCATTCCCATGGCCACAGCCCGCGTCATGCGCCAGTTTGCCGCCATGGGGGGCACGGCTGCTGTGCGCCTGAAAGACGGCCAGCCGTTGGTGACCGACAACGGCCAGCACATCGTGGACGTGAAGGGCCTGCAGATCACCGACCCGGTGGCCTTTGAAAACACCGTGAGCCAGTGGCCCGGCGTGGTGACAGTGGGCGTGTTTGCCTTGCAAAAAGCCCAGGTCTGTTTGCTGGGCACGTCTGAAGGCGTGAAGACCCTCAACTATTGAGGCTCAAGCCCGGCGCAGCAGCAAGCGCAAATCGGGCCCGATGCGCTGCGCATCATGAAAGGCCAGCTTGACCGAATCACTCAGGGCGGTCAGCGCAGGCAAATGGGCCATGCCTTGTCCGGGCCCCAGCAGTTGGGGGGCCAGGTAGACCAAAAACTCGTCCACCAGCCCCTCGCGGATGAATGAGCCGTTGAGTTTGTGCCCGGCCTCCACGTGCAGTTCGTTGATCTCGCGTCGGGCCAGGTCGAGCAGCATGGCCGCCAAATCGACCTTGCCACCGGGGCCGGGGCAATCGATCACGGTCACGCCGCGAGCCGTCAGCGCAGCGCGTTTGTCGGCTTGATCGCTGGTGGCGGTGTAAACCCAAATCTGCCGTGCGTGTTCCCCAGCGCCTTGGGTGTCCAGCAGTTTGGCCGTCAGCGGCATGTCCAAGCGGCTGTCCACCACCACCAAGTGCGGCTGGCGTGGCACCTCAAGGCCGCGCACGTTCAGTTGCGGGTCGTCTTCGAGCACGGTGCCGATGCCGGTCAGGATGGCGCAGGCGCGGGCTCGCCAGGCGTGGCCGTCGGCGCGGGCTTGGGGGCCGGTGATCCATTGGCTTTGGCCGTTTGCCAGCGCCGTTTGCCCATCCAGCGAGGCGGCCACCTTCAGGCGCACCCAAGGCAGGCCACGTTCCATGCGGCTGAAAAAGCCCACATTCAACTCGCGCGCTTGCAAGGCGATGTCACTGTCGGGGGCCAGGGTTTCGGTCAGTACACCGGCGGCGGCCAATCGGGCCATGCCCTGGCCCGCGACTTGGGGGTTGGGGTCGGTCATGGCGGCGACCACGCGGCCTATGCCCGCTGTGGCCAAGGCATCGCAACAGGGGCCGGTGCGGCCTTGGTGGGCACAGGGCTCCAGCGTGACCCAGGCGGTGGCCCCTTGTACGCTCTGACCGCGCTCAGCGGCGTCGCGCAAGGCCATGATTTCGGCGTGTGGCCCGCCAGCGCGTTGGGTGTGGCCTTGGCCCAGCAGCGTGCCATCGGCGGCGGTGATCACGCAGCCCACACGCGGGTTGGGTGAGGTCAGCCACAGGGCTTTGCGAGCCAGATCCAGGGCGTGTTGCATGGGGGTGGGGTGAACGGTCGAAGTGGGCACGGCGGTCAACAAATGGGTGGATGCGGTGGCGCAGCCAATTGGCCGCACAGACTAGGGCGAGGATACGCCAACCCACAGAGGGATGGTCGAGGTGCTGCTGTGCCATTCGATGCGGGTGCTGGCCTTGCTACTTTGCTCGGCATTGTTGCTGGTGCCTGTTCCGCTGGCCACCCATTCCACGCTGACTTGCAGGTCGATCACCAAGCCGTCGCCCCGAGGGGTGCTGCGCGTTTGTCGGGTGTAGCGCACGCCTTGCACCTGGATGTCATCTTGACCGGGGCACAGGGTGGCGTTGGCCTGTGCATGCAAGCAGTCCATGGCTTCCTGGGCCAGGTGTTGTGCCACGGTGTGATGGCGGCTTGCGCTGGCCATGTGGAGGGTTTTAAGGGTCAACTGCGTTGCGCCGACCAGCCCGATGCCCAAGACGGCCGAGGCGATCAGGGCTTCGATCAAGGCCATGCCTTGCTGGGCGGGTGCGTGGTTTGTCATGGCGTGCCCTCGCTCCAGCTGCCATTGACGCGCTGGACCCGTGTCGCATCGATGCCTTCGGGCCAGTCGAGGCTGTAGGCATGGCGGCCTTCAGGGCGTGCCAGCACGGTGCCCGAGCGCCACTCGGGCATGCCCGATTCCACCACCAGTTGGCCTTCGATGGTCCCCGCTTGCCAGCCCCGCATCTTTTCGTCGTCGCAGCCGGAGTCGAGCAAGACGCTGCCCACAACGCGCACGCGGTTGCCCATGTGTGGGCAGCGCTGGGCACAGGCTTGGGCAGAAAACACCAGCAGGGCTGGGTGAGCTGATGTGCCCACACTTTGCTGCCAGTCGGCGGGGCTGTCGATCCAGTAAACAGAGCGCGGGGGTGTCGTTTGCGCTGTCAAACCGTTGCGTTCTTGGTCGCTGGACCAGGCTTGCAGTTGTTGGTCTGTGATGTCGCCCAGCACGCTTCGCCAGGCGGTACGTGTGCAGGGGCTGCGCGGCACTGCCGTGTTGGGCGCTGTTTGCACGCCCCCGCCGGGCAAGCTGATGGGGCTGATGGCCAGACAGGCATTTTTTTCGGCACTGGAGATACTGCCGTTGTGGTCGGTGTCCACCACAAAGTGCGTTTGCACGGCAGGCGCTTTTGCTGTGCCGCTGCAGGCCTCACCGTTTTGGGTGAGGGGGCACACGCGCAGGCTGGCCCCCGCTGCTTCGCTGACACAGCCGTTCAGCACCAGCGCCGCAGGCGCCGCCAAACCCGGTGCGGGGGCCACAAAGGGCACGAACAAGCTTTCACGCGCGCGTGCCTGGCTGTTTTGGCCAGCGATGCTGGCGCTGGCATGCACCGTGAGAACGTGCGGTGACTGAACCAGATCGCGCACGGCAGTGGCGCTCAGTGCGGCCTGGGGCAGGGCGGGATGCGGCATGACGCTCAGGGCGCTGCATTGCCACTGTGGGCCGGTTATTCCCGCAGGGCAGACGGTGCGCGTGGTCAACAGCGCATGGGCATTGAAGCTGCTGTTCGCAATCACGGCCTGTGCATTGGCCAAGGCCGCATCGGCCGCCAGTCGCGCCTGGCTGGCGTGTGCGTGGTTGTGGCTGGCCAGTTGGTCGATCAACACACTGCGAGCGCTGTAAAAACTGGTCAAGCTGGCCAGAATCACCAGGCCGATGGCCACCAGCAAGGTGATGGCCCCACCTTGGGGCCGTGAGGGATGGTGCTTTGTCATGGGCAAAACAGCGCCTGCTTGCTGGCGGGCAAGTCGTTGCGCAAATGGATGGTTTGCGACAGGCTGACCTGTCGAGAGGCATCGCCGGGCCACTGCGCCGTCAAGTCCATTTGAACGCTGCGATGCAGCCAGCCATTGCGCATTTCGCAGTGCAGTTGCCAGTTCAGCGCGGTGATGCTCAGATTGGCGCTGTCGGTGATGGCTTGCCAACTCCCGCTCGAGTTGCATGTCCTGCGTGCTTGCAATGCGGTGCCGACCTGACGAAAGCCCATGCATTCGTCGTTGTCCCGCTGGCCATTGTGGTTGCGGTCATGGCTGAAGTCGATCCTGCTGCCCTCGATGCTGAAGTCTTGCTCATCTTGGCAAAACGGGTCATTGCAAGCCGTGGGGGATCGGGTTTGCCAGGCATTGGCTGTGTATTGGGCCTTGCGCAGTTCTCTGGCCATCCAGTCCGTGGCCGAGCGCAGGTCGGTGTGCAAGTGGCTGTCTTGCAAGGCAGCACGGTGACCGCGCAAGTGGTTGGCCAGCATGGCGCTGCCTGCGGCCAGAACGACCAAACCCACCGACATGCCCACGAGCAGTCCTGTCAGTGTTTCGCCTTTTTCAAGCGGGTGTTGCTTGTATGTCATCGCCGCCAGCAGCGAGCAGGGTCGCTGTCAGGGTGTTCGCCCGCACCGAAGATGGCTGTCGCCGTGCCCTGCCAGCTCAAGCGCAAAGGGCTGCAGTCGCGGTCTGCCGCCTGGCCAACCAGGCCCACGGCCTGCGCGCTATAGCCATCGGCTGTGGCATCTGACAGGGTGATTTGGTAATGTCCCAAAGGGGATCGGTCGCTGGCCCAGCCCAAGGCCGTCAGCGAGTCGGCGTAGCTTTCATGTGTGCCGCGCCAACGTGCTTGTTCCATTTGCAACTGGAGCAAGGCCGCTTGCCCATCGGTGCG
>JAGNWH010000003.1:0-11099 GCA_017986055.1 Limnohabitans sp.
CTGATCGAAATCAAGGCGTCGCAAACCGTGGCGGCACCGTTGTTTAAAAATCTGCGCACCGTCAGCGCCCTGCTGGGCGAGCGTGTGAAAAGTCAGCACCTGGTTTATGGCGGTGATCTTCGGCAAGTAAGAACCGATGTGGATGTGTTGCCCTACGGGCAGGCTGGTTCTTTGGTGCAGGGGGCGTTGTGATGTCAAGACCCGAAGCCTGTTGGGCGGTGGAGTCCTCGGGCGTTCACGGCAAAGGCGTGTTCGCCACACGGCATCTGGCCGCAGGCGAGCGGATCATTGAATATGTGGGCGAGGTCATCACCATGGCCGAGGCGATTGCCCGCCACCCACACGATGCCAGCAACCCCGACCACACGTTTTACTTCCATCTGGACGATGGCCGGGTGATCGATGCGCTGTATGGCGGCAACGATTCCAAATGGATCAACCATTCGTGCCGCCCCAATTGCGAGCCCGACCTGGTGAAGGGGCGCATTTTCATCAAAACCCGCAGGCCTGTTTACAGGGGCGAAGAGCTGACGTTTGACTATGGCTTGTTCAGCGACGAGCCGATGACCGAAGCGCTCAAGGCGCGTTATGTCTGCCGTTGCGGCGCGGCCAAGTGCCGGGGCACGATGCTTTCAACAGACTAAGTGGGCGTGCCGGATCGAGCGTTGCGCTCAAACCCCGGTCACAGGAGGTGGAGGCGAGGCCGTGTTGGAGGCTGGCTTGTGCTGTTCGCTGTGCGCATGCGCTGGTTTGGCGCACACGCGTTGAAGCAGCAATAACCAAGCGGGTTGTTGCAAGGCCTGAATGCACAGCGCGCGTGACACCGCCAGGCGTTGTTCGGCAGACGGTGGCGTAATCATGGCGCTTGGTTTTGGCGCAAGGCCAGAATGTCCAGCGCAATTTGTGCTTTGAGTTTGCCAAATGGGCGTGCCACCTTGACGCGCTTGGCACGCGCCCAACAGGCCAACGAAAACAGACCCAGTGCCAAAGGCACAAACCACATGAGCCATGCACTGTGCGCATTGACCTCAGGCAATGCAGTCCAGAGCAGCAAGGACACCCCTGCCAAAAAGACCCCAAGCAGCAAGCTTGCCGTGCCCAAGGCATAAATCAGCAAGCGGGTTTGCCAAGCCCGCACATGCAGCGCCCATTCCTCGGATGCCAGATCGGCATAGCCGTGGGCGTGCATTTTGAGCAGGTCCGGCGACAGCAACAAAAGCTTGAGCAGGCGCTTGTTCATCAATGGGTGCGTGAACGGATCAGCCAACTCACCAGTGTGGCCACTGCGGCGCCTGCGCCTGCCGCAATCAATATTGATTTGAAGGGTGCGCAGTGAATTTGATGCTCGGCCGTGGCGGCGATCTTGCGTGTCTTTTGTTCCAGCAATTTCTCGGCCTCGACGGCCGCGTCCCGGCTGTGATGGGCCATGTCGCTGATGCTGTCAGACAGACGATCGGCCAAGCGTTCAAAAGCCGGTTTGGATTCGTGCGCCGCAGCGTGCATGCCAGCCGCCGTGCCTGCGCCTGCAGCAGCCATTTTTTCTTGAGGATTTTGAGGGTCTGTCATGAGAACTCGCTTTGTCGGTGGATTAAAAACAGGCCTCCACCTTAAAAGCGACAGACAGCAGCGTCTGTTGGCTGACGCACCCAAACTCAGTCTTCAGGCCTTTGTTGGCGCTTTTGATCGCGCAGCATAAACAGGTACAGGCTTTCCACCTTGTCGCGGGCCCAGGGCGTTTTACGCAAAAATTTCAGGCTGGAACCCACGCTGGGGTCGTGTGTGAAGCAGCGGATCGGGATGCGCACACCCAGATCGGCCCAGCCGTAATGGTCTGCCAGTTGGGTGACGATGGTTTCCAGTGTTAAGCCGTGCAGCGGGTTTCGCGCTTGCTTGAGGTCAGGTGATGGAGCTTGCATGCCGTCATTGTCCCTTGATTTGGACAGCGTGATGCAGCACACGGAAAGGCTCGCAACCTTGTCTTAAATTGCCATCAGCAAAACAAGCAACTTGGCTGGCTTGAAACCGATGGAGCGTTTGAACATGGACCCGACCGCGCTAGCGACAGCGACCACAGGCCAAGGCTTTGAGTTGACAGCAGACCAGTTGCGCAAAACGGTCGAGCCCGACACCTTGGGTTTTTCTGACACGTCCGAGTTGCTGGACCAAGGCGTGCCCTGGATTGGACAAGAGCGCGCCAAGCAAGCGGCCCAATTTGGCATGGGCATGACCGAGCCGGATTACAACCTGTTTGTATTGGGTGAGGTGGGCAGCGGCCGCACAACGCTGCTCAGCCAGATGATGCACGCGCAGGCCGAACAGCGTCCGGTGCCACCCGATCTTTGTTATTTGCACAACTTTGACGAACCCGAGCGCCCCCGTGCGCTGCGTCTTCAGGCCGGGCAGGGGCGCGTGCTGCGCCAGTTGCTGTTGCAGTTGGCCAAGCGCTTGCAGACCGAGGTGCCGAAGCGCTTGGGGCAAGATGATTTCAAGGCCGAAAGCCAGCGGATTGAGGCGTCTTACAAAACCGAAGAGGACCGTGGTTACCTGGCCCTCAGTGCTTATGCCGAGTCCCACCACTTTGCTTTGATGCGCGATCAGGGGCACATGGTGTTCACTTTGAAAGACGCACAGGGTGAGCCGGTCACAGCGGGCAAGGCTTTGGCCTTGAGCCAGGAAAAACGCGCTGAAATAGATGTTGCCGAAGCTTCGCTCAGAGAAGAAATCAGCCGCTACCTTGAAAAAACGCGAGCCATGGAGCGCGTGATGAACGAGGGCTTGTCTGCGTTGCGCAGGCAAACCCTCAAGCCCATGCTGGACCACGAAATGCAGGTGATCCGCAATGCGCTGAATCAACCTGTGCTGGACAGTGTCAAGTTGGGGGCATTTTTAGAGCAGATCCAGAACTGCGTGCTGGAAAACGTAGAGCTATTTGAGCCTGGGGATGACGAGGATGTGCGCTTGGAAGCGCTGGCTGCCGTGTTGTCGCTGTTTCGTGTCAACGTGGTGGTGGACAACCATGCGTTGCAAGGGGCACCTGTCATTCGTGAAGACAACCCCTTGTTCAGGATGTTGTTTGGCAGCATTGAATACGAGTCGGACAGTGGTGAATTGGTGACCGATTTTTCTCGCATTCGTGCGGGCAGTTTGCTGAAAGCGCATGGCGGATTTCTGATGCTGCACCTGCGTGACTTGTTGGCCGATTCGCATGTGTGGGAAAAATTGCGCCGTTTCATGCGCAGTGGGCGCGTGCAAATTGAAGAGCCCGGCATGATGTATGCGCCCATGGCTGCGGTCTCACTGGAGCCCGAGGCGGTGGATGTGGATGTGAAGTTGGTGCTGGTGGCTTCGGTGGATGAGTACTACGCGGTGCAAGAAGCCGACCCTGAGTTTGCCCGGCGCTTTCGCTGCAAGGTCGATTTTGCCGAGAGCATTCCGGTCACCAGCGCATCGGTTCACGCCACGGCGATTTTTGTGGGCCAGATTTGCAAGCGGATGAAGTTGCCGCATTTTTCGGCTGCGGCGGTCGCGGCCTTGATTGAAGAAACCCACCGCGAGGCCGAAGACCAGGATCGACAAAGCGCGATCTTCGCTTTGGCCGAGGCCTTGGTGATTGAGAGCGCTGCATTGGCCAGGCAGCGCGACATGCCACAGGTGGGGGCAAGCGACGTGAAGAACGCCAGGCAAGCCCGGATTCACCGCCACAACTACCCAGAGCAACGCCTGCAGGAAACCATTGTCGATGGTGAACGTTTGTTGGTGGTGTCTGGCGAACGGGTGGCGCAAATCAACGGCCTCACGGTGGTGGATTTGGGGGACTACCGGTTTGGCTTTCCCGTGCGGGTGACGGCAAGTACTTATGCGGGAGAAGAGGGCTTGCTCAACATCGAGCGGGAGGTCGAGATGTCCGGTCCCATCCACGACAAAGGGGTGCTGATTTTGCACAGCTATTTGTCTTCCTTGTTTGCCCACATTGCGCCGTTGGCCATGAATGCCGCCGTGGTCTTTGAGCAGGAATACAGCGGGGTCGAGGGCGACTCGGCTTCATGTGCCGAGTTTTATGCCCTCTTGTCGAGCTTGTCGGGGTCGCCCATGCAGCAAGGCATCGCGGTCACAGGCGCAGTCAATCAGCATGGCGAGTTGTTGCCTGTCGGTGGCATCAACGAAAAAATCGAAGGCTACTTTCGGAGTTGCGAAAGCCTTGGCTTGACTGGCGATCAAGGGGTGTTGATGCCCCGGCGGAACCTGCGCCATTTGATGCTGGATGAACGGGTGGTGCAAGCGGTGACCGCTGGGCGGTTCCACATCCATGTGGCCGACACGGCCAGCGAGGGCATGGCCCTTTTAACCGGCATGCGTTTTGGCGTGTTGGGGCTTGGGGGGTACGACGCGGACAGCGTGTTGGGGCGTGCGCAAAAAACCTTGCAACGCTTTCGCCATGCCTGTGAACACTTAGGTAAACCAGCCGTCAATCCAAACCACATGCGGCACCTCAAGCACAGCATTTACCGCTGAAGATTTCAGCGCTCATTTTGAGTGTGCCGATTGAATGGGAAAGACAAAAAACACTACCTGTTTTTAGGGGCTCACTGGTTTTTAAGTAGCTTGGCTCATTGATTCAGACGATTAAAGAAAAAGACAGATCGCCATATTCTGAGCACAAGGATCAGGTGATTCCTTGCTTGCTCAAGAGAATTTCTTGGTCCGTAAAACTATGAAAAGGACGATATTCATGTGCATTAATCTTGTGCTTGCCGATCCATATCCAGTGATGCTGGAAGGCTTGACCCACGTTTTTGAAAACACGCCTGATTTTGCGGTCAAGGCCTGCGTGACGAATGGCGATGCAGCGATGAAGGCCTTGTTGGAGCACGAGCCGCACATTTTGGTGATGGACTTGTCCTTGTCTCAAAAAAGCGGCTTGGCTGTGCTTGAGGAAATCAGGGCACAAAATTTGAAGACCCACCCAGTCGTGTTCACGGGTGCGCCGATTGGCGAGGTGATGCGGGCGCTGGACCTGGATGTTCCTGGCCTGGTGTCCAAAGAAAAATCAAAACAAGTGCTGATACGTTGCATCAAGTCTGTGCATCAAGGTGGCCAATGGCTGGATCGTGATTTGACTGTCAAAACGATGTCTTTGCTGCTTGAGCAAAAAAAGAAAAATGAACATGCATCGCATCTTTTGACACCGCGTGAAATGACCGTTGCACGCATGGTCACCGAGGGGTGGCCGAACAAGAAAATTGCCAGCAAACTGTTCATCAGTGAAGGCACGGCCAAGCTTCACTTGCATCACATTTATCAAAAACTCAACTGCCCTGGTCGCATGTCTTTGCAGCGTTATATGCAGTCGAATGGTTTGGTTTGAATTTTCATTCACACAGACAGAGCCTTGAAAGGAATGAACATGAGCCACGAAAATCAAATGCTCGAAAAAGCCTACGCTGAAAATATCGGTGACCACTACCGGCGTGCGTCGGATGATTTGCTTCATGCCTATCAGCGCAACAAAGAGGCTGCACGGCACCATGAGGCGGGGGCGTTCAAGGCTGCCCTGCACCACGCGAAGTTATCCAAACACCACTCCTTCAACGCCCACGAACATTTGAAAGAGGCACTCAGCATCAGTGAAAAAATGAGCAACTTGGAATTACCGGTCGCTGGAAAGTCCGGTGCCACTGGGGGAGGCTTGGTTCAGTGATGCTCAGAAATTATCTTTCTTGCTATGTGTCAAGCCGCACAGTCAAAGCTGAACCGGGTGGATACACTTTTTTTAACGCCTACTGCAATTGAAAGTTGAAATATTTTTCCCATAGTTGTGAGGCGCAACAAACTGTTTGACTTTTCAATGCTCATATTTTTCGGTCCATATTAGGAGCAACTAGCATGTCAATTCGAGTATTGCTTTCTTCCAAGCACAAAGTGGTTTCTGAGGGCATCGCAGCGGTCTTGCGTACGCACCATGACATGGATCTGGTGGGTATTTCCGATAACGGCGCGACGACCAATGCCTTGTGTGATCAGGTCGATCCCGATGTGGTGTTGATTGGCATGCAAGCCAACGACGCAAAAGACATTGAGTTGATGCATCAGATCGCGCACCATCAACCGGTCAAAAACATGGTGGCTTTTTCTGGCAACTCGGATCGCAATTCCATCATCGAAATACTGGATGCAGGCGCGAAAGGCTATGTCTCGACGACCAGCAGCATTGATGAGTTGCTGTCAGCGGTTCGCGCTGTAGCGGCAGGCCGTGTGTATTTGTGTCAGACCGCTGCCGCTGAAATGATGGAGAGTGTTCGCAAGGCCAGGTCCGGCGATGTCACTTCGACCGGGCAGCTTGGCGGCCGTGAAGGGCAGGTCCTGCGCTTGATCGCCGACGGGTATTCGTCCAAAGAAATAGCCCGTAATTTGCAGATTGCCCCCAGCACCGTGGAGGTCCATCGCCGCAACATCATGCGCAAGATTGGTTTGCACAAAGTGGCCGATTTGACGCGCTACGCCATTCGCAACCAGATGGTCTCTGTCTAGTTGTTCCTGCGTGGCGACTTCAGTGGTTTAACTTGATGTAGTTGTCTTGGTCATTTTTGATGATGTCGTAGCACTCGCATGACCTTTTTTCGAGAGACTTGCGGTCGTGCACAACAACATGGCCACGCGTGTAGCTGATGGTGTTTTCTTCCATCAGCCGACGTGCTGCTTGCGTTATCCCCTCGCGCCTGACACCTAAAAATTTGGCCATGAGTTCATGCGTCATGGTGATGTCGTTGCCGTCCTGTCTGTCCAACACCATCAAAAGCATTCTGCAGAGCTGCTGCTCAAGTGTGTGGTGTCGGTGGCAAACAGCGCCTTGCGACATTTGAGTCATCAGGTTTTGTGTGAACCTCAAAAACACCTTTTGTACGGCATTGCCTTGGTTGAAGCTGTTCAACACAACGCTCAAATTGATTCGGATGGCAGATCCTGCTTTCAGGACAACAGCACTGTTGTGAGGTTTGCTGGCACCCATCAACAAATAGATGCCGATCACGCCCTCTCTGCCGATCATGGCCACGTCGCTGGAAGAGCCGTTTTCCAGAACATGAACCCAGGACACGATCGCCGTCAGTGGAAAGTACAGGTGTCTCAGTGCGCGGCCAGGTTCGTAGAGCACTTGACCTGTTTCTAAGTCGATACGCTCAAAATGCGGAACCCATTCTTCGTAAACCAATTCTGGTAAAAATGAAATAATTTTATTTAAATCAGCTTTTTTATTCATGAATTCAAAATTTGATTTATTAACATCGATCAATATAACAAAATTGATGAACTGTATGTTCTTTGTCGAACGCAACACCCTCTCCTTGCAAAAGAGAAAAGTTCAATTTGTTGATTTAAATTAACCTGCCGGGTTTCAGAGATTCTGAGCTCACAGTTGGTTGCAAACCGGCCAAATTGAGAATGTTGAGCACACCTCTTTGGTAAGCGATCAGACCCCGCTCTTTCAGCTCACCTGCTGCCAGCGTGATGCTGACACGTCGGACGCCCAGCATCTGTGCCAAATGTTCGTGTGTCAGGTGCAGCTGTTGCATTTGTGCGCGTTCTGCAGACAAAGCCAACCACCGGGCCAAGCGGGTGGTGACATCTTCGAATTGAACAGACGCCGATATGGCGGCAATGTGTTCAGTCAATTGCCACAAATGCTGTGAGATGACCCACAACATGCCGGGCCGTTGGTGCAGCAGAAGTGCGAAGTCGGCACTCTCTGCCATCCAGGCGCTTCCGCTGGTTTGCACAAGAAAGTGCAGGTTCTCTGAGTTGCTGTCCAGCACCGAGCCCAAGCCGATGGCGCCTTCTGAGCCGACCAAGCCCACAGCCAATGCGTTGTGCGCTTTGTTTTTGACGAGCAGTGCCACGCATGCGCCCGTTAAAAAATAAATCTTGGGTGTTTCATGGTGCACAGGTTTGCACAAAATTTGACCTGCAAACAGTTGAACCGGTTTGCAGATGTCCTGCACCCGGTTTTGATCTTCCTTTGAGAGTTGAAAGATGATTCCGTTGGTCAAAAGCGTCACTGAAATATACCCGTGTGGCAGGTTTTTTTAGGTGGGTTGCTGAGAGCGCGGCGTGTCATTGTGTGCGCTTTTAAAAAGCCCAACCAATGTTTGCCATGAGTTTTGCAAGTTGACCATATACCGCCCCAAGAGCTGTGTTCGATAAAGAACATAAAATAAAAATGACCGCAATCATCTAACCCACAGAGTTTGAATACCCGTCAAAACAGCTGCCAGAAGTCATGCATATGCCGACTGAAAAAATGAAAAACACATTGCTGTCTCTGATGCTTGCAGACAGCGGTGCGGTGCCAGCGTTGAAGGTGGACTGCGTGCCATTGCCGGTGGGACTTCTGGCATCAGAATCTGACTTTTCAGTTTATTTTCCTGTTGATGCTTTGATCACGCTGGGGCCTGCACAAGTGACACCTTCGGCGCGGGGTGTCGTTGCGCTTGTCGGCCAGCATGGTTGTGTGGGGCCACTGCAGAAAGGCGCGGCACGCATGCAAGCCCATGTGATGGTGGCGGGGCACGCCTATCGCGTGGACTGGACGCCTGTGCGTGACGATCCCGCGCGTTATGCACCCTGGTTGTGGCACCAAACAGCGGCCATGCAAAGACGGGTCAGTCAAATCGCCCAATGGTCATTTTGTGTGCAGCATCACACGCCCATGCAGAGTCTGAGCAGTTGGCTTTTGCATTGTTTAGCGCAACATCCCCATGCCGACCTGACCTTGAGCCTGAATGCGCTGCCGCAGTCCATAAGGCAATGGGTCGACCTGTCCCAAGCGGGCGCAAGGCGGGCACCTGATGCGTTGGCTTTTAACGTGCGCGATGGGTGTTTGCGCATGCCGTCTGCACCCGATCTGGCCGCGCTGGCCTGCCCCTGTCACGCGCAAATGTCGAGCGACGTGGCGTCCGCTTAGGGCCTTGTCTGTGGCGAGTGCTGTGAAGTGATGTGCCGTGCCAAAGACTCGGCCACTTTGATGCCGTCCACCCCTGCAGACAAAATGCCGCCTGCGTAACTGGCCCCTTCGCCAGCCGGGTACAGGCCTTGGGTGTTGGTGCTCTGGTGGTCGTCGCCACGCGGCATGCGCAGCGGTGACGAGGTGCGGGTCTCGACGCCGGTCATGACCGCATCGGCCATGTCATAGCCACGGATCTTGCGACCGAACACCGGCAACGCCTCGCGCATGGCGGTCACGACGTAGTCGGGCAGCACATCGGCCAGGTCGACCAATTTCACGCCGGGCTTGTAAGAAGCTTGCACGCTGCCCCATGCCGTTGATGCGCGTTGTGCCAGAAAGTCGCCGACCAATTGACCGGGGGCTTCGTAGTTGCTACCGCCCACTTCAAAGGCGCGGCTTTCCAGCTGACGCTGCAACACGATGCCCGACAGCGGGTGGCTGGCGGGCGGTTGCTGGCTTGCGAGTGCCTGCGCCTCTTGTGCCAGTTGTGTGCCGTCGTCATGGCCAAAGGCGGCTTGCCAGGCTGCAATGTCCAGCGGGTAGTCGGGCGGGTCAATCGCCACCACCATGCCCGCATTGGCATTGCGCTCGTTGCGTGAATATTGGCTCATGCCGTTGGTGACCACGCGACCGGTTTCGCTGGTGGCGGCCACCACGGTGCCGCCGGGGCACATGCAAAAGCTGTAAACCGCTCGACCGTTTTGTGCGTGGTGCACCAGTTTGTAGTCGGCAGCGCCCAGCAAGGGGTGGCCCGCATGGCGGCCCCAACGCGCTTGGTCGATCACGCTTTGCGGGTGCTCGATGCGCACGCCAATTGAAAAGGCTTTGGCCTGCATGGCCACACCACGGCGGTGCAGCATGACAAAGGTGTCGCGCGAGCTGTGGCCCAGTGCCAGCACCGCGTGGCGGGTGTGCAGGGTTTGGCTTTGGCCTGTGTGCAGGTCTTGCACTTGCAAGCCGGTCAGTTGGTGGCCTTCGGCGGTGGTTGACAGCAACACGTCGCTGACACGCTGCTCAAACCGGATCTCGCCGCCCAGCGCGATGATTTGCTCGCGGATGTTCTCCACCACCTTGACCAGCTTGAAGGTGCCAATGTGCGGGTGTGCGGCAAACAGGATGTCGGCCGGGGCACCGGCCTGGACAAATTCATCCATCACCTTGCGGCCCAGGTGGCGCGGGTCTTTGATCTGGCTGTACAGCTTGCCGTCTGAAAACGTGCCTGCGCCGCCTTCGCCAAACTGCACATTGCTTTCGGGGTTGAGCACTTTTTTCCGCCACAAGCCCCAGGTGTCTTTGGTGCGTTCGCGCACCGGTTTGCCGCGCTCGAGCACGATGGGCCTGAAACCCATCTGCGCCAAGGCCAGCGCCGCAAACATGCCGCAAGGGCCAAAGCCCACCACCACCGGCCGCTCGCCCTCTTGCATGCCAAAGCCTTGCGGCGCTTGGCAGGGCGCATGCCAGGTCATGTCGGGCGTGGGCTGGATGTGCGGGTTTTGCTCGAACTGCTGCAGCAAGCTGGTTTCGGCCTGCGTCTTGCTCAGAGCGATGTCCACGATGTACACCGCCAACAAATCGGCCTTGCGTGCGTCAAAGCTGCGCTTGAACACCGTCAGCGTGGCGATGTCTGCGGCGGCGACGCCCAGCGCTTGCGCCGCCAATTGGCGCAAAGCGGCCTCAGGGTGGGGTGTGGGCAGGCGGTCTTCGTCGGTTTCGCTCGGCGCATCGGCGGCGCGGCGCACTTCGACGGGCAGGGCCGAGAGGGGGAGTTTGAGTTCTGAAATTCGGATCATGGCAACCTCTGTGGCTTGTGGTTATCAAGCAAGAAGCCCATTTTATCTGCGGTGCTGCAGCCACATGCTTGGGGTGCATGTCATTCCTGACGCAATGCGGTCACCCCGGGCGAAGACCCGGGGTCCATCTCCGCCGCAGCCATGGATCCCGGATCAAGTCCGGGATGACAAGGGGGTCAAGTCCGGGATGACAAGGGGGTCAAGTCTGGAATGAGATGTTGACGTCAGAGGACTCAAGCGGGCAAGAACCCTTCAATCGACAAATAGCGTTCACCCGTGTCGTAGTTGAAGCCCAGCACCGTGGCCCCTGC
>JAGNWH010000003.1:11199-12648 GCA_017986055.1 Limnohabitans sp.
GGGATGACAAGGGGGTCAAGTCTGGAATGAGATGTTGACGTCAGAGGACTCAAGCGGGCAAGAACCCTTCAATCGACAAATAGCGTTCACCCGTGTCGTAGTTGAAGCCCAGCACCGTGGCCCCTGCGGGCAATTCGGCCAGTTTTTGCGCGATGGCCGCCAGCGTCGCGCCGGACGAGATGCCCACCAACAGGCCTTCTTCGCGGGCCGATCGGCGGGCGTATTCGCGTGCGGCTTCGGCGTCGACCTGGATCACACCGTCCAACAAGGATGTGTCCAGGTTTTTCGGAATGAAGCCCGCGCCAATGCCCTGGATGGGGTGGGGCGCAGGAGCGCCGCCCGAGATCACGGGCGAAGCCGCCGGCTCGACCGCGAAGACCTTGAGGTTTGGAAACTTGGCCTTGAGCACACGGGCCGTGCCCGACAGGTGGCCGCCCGTGCCCACACCGGTGATGATTGCGTCAATGCCATCGGGAAAGTCGGCCAAAATTTCTTGTGCGGTGGTGCGCACATGCACCTCGGTGTTGGCGGGGTTTTCAAACTGCTGGGGCATCCACGCGCCGGGGGTGTTGGCCACCAGCGCTTCGGCGCGGGCGATGGCGCCTTTCATGCCTTTTTCGCGCGGGGTCAAGTCAAACGTGGCGCCATAGGCCAGCATCAGGCGGCGGCGTTCGATGCTCATGCTGTCGGGCATGACCAGCACCAACTTGTAGCCTTTGACGGCTGCCACCATGGCCAGACCGATGCCGGTGTTGCCCGAGGTGGGCTCGATGATGGTGCCGCCGGGCTTTAAGGCGCCTGACTTTTCGGCGTCTTCGACCATGGCCAGCGCAATGCGGTCCTTGATCGAGCCGCCGGGGTTGCTGCGCTCGGACTTGATCCAGACATTGGCGTTGCTACCAAACAGGCGGTTGATGCGCACATGCGGTGTATGGCCAATGGTGTCGAGGATGCTTTGGGCTTTCATGGGGTTTTCCTGGCTGATACGTTCAATGAAAAAAATCATTGTGCGTGAAAGTTCAGACACTTGGCGGTATGAGCTTATGCCCGCAGGCGATAATCACCCCGTGAAGCTCGCCAGACCGTCGCTGGTGCAAGACCCGAAAGGGTGCACTGGAGGAACGTCCGGACTGCACAGGACAGCGTAGGAGGTAACGCCTCTCCACCGTGAGGTGAGGATCAGAGCAACAGAGACGAGCCGATTGAGTTCGGGTGAAACGGGCAATCTCTACGCGCAGCAATACCAAGTAGGCCTTCCTGAAGTGAGGCGGTTCGCCGCATCGCTTCTCCCTGTGGTTCCGCGGGGTGAGTTGGCGGGTAGGTAGCATCGAGCCGGGTGGGCGACCCCCGGCCCAGAGTAATGGCGGTCACACAGCGGGCAACCGTTGTGCACAGAATCCGGCTTATCGGCGAGCTTCACACTTTTTCGATGGCCCAAGCCAAAGCCCA
>JAGNWH010000003.1:12748-65964 GCA_017986055.1 Limnohabitans sp.
GCCGGGTGGGCGACCCCCGGCCCAGAGTAATGGCGGTCACACAGCGGGCAACCGTTGTGCACAGAATCCGGCTTATCGGCGAGCTTCACACTTTTTCGATGGCCCAAGCCAAAGCCCATGCCCAAGCTCATGGCACCTGTTCGGTGTACCGACAACAAAAAACCCGCCGAAGCGGGTTTTTGTGTTTTGGCGGCGCCAAGTTCAGCCGCGTGAAGGCATCAAGCTGCCCGCCAACGCAAACACCGAATTGGGCGCGGTGATCTTCAAGGTGCTTTTGGGCTTGGCGAACACGCCGCGTTTGATGGCCGCTTGGGGTGCTGGCTCGACGGTGACGCCCTTTGTCCGTTGCTCAGCCACCAATTGGCGCAGGCTGATGGATTGCAAATGGGTCAGCATTTTCTCGTTCAGGCTGGCCCACAGATCGCTGTTCATCCAGCCGCCATCGGCTGCCGCTTCTTCGTCCGAAGGCGCATCGACAGCGCCCACGATGTCGGCCATGGTGATCTTTTCGGCACTGCGCGACAGTGAATAACCGCCGCCGGGGCCACGGGTGCTCTCGACCAAGCCTTGCTGGCGCAATTTGCTGAACAGCTGCTCCAGGTAGGACAGCGAAATTTGGTGACGCACGCTGATGGCGGCCAATGACACGGGGCCGCGGTCTTCGCGCAGCGCAACGTCAATCATGGCGGTGACAGCAAATCGACTTTTGGTGCTCAAACGCATGGTGTGCTCCTTTCTGCGTTGTACAAAGCCTTTTGGGGCTTTGCTGGGTCACAGGCTGTGGGTTCGCCGTTGTGACTGATCAGTCATTTTCTCAGACTGATCCTCTAATTGGGGATTGCCCGTTTCAATTCAAGGGTAAATCCTGTGTATTTTTGTCGGAAATTGATTAGAAGCGCTCGTAGCCTTCGAGCTGGCGCCACTGTCCGGGTTCCAGTGGGGCCAAACTGAGCCGGCCCACCCGCTGACGGCGCAGGTCTTGCAGCGGACATTGCTGGTCCAGCCAACGGCCCAGTTCCTGCCCGTCGATGTCTTTGCCTGCGATGCGCAGCACGGTCAGGGTGTCGGTTTGACGGTTGATGCTGGCGCGAATGCCGGGGCCGTTGAGGGCTTTCAGTGTGGCCTCGTTCACAGGGCCATCCAACGTGGCCATCCATTCTTGTTCCATCGGGCTGCGGCGGTCTTCCAGGTGGCGCAGCACGCCCACATCGTCCGAAAAAATACACAAACCGCTGGCGGGTTTTGCCAAGGGCAAGGGCATTTGCATTTTGGCCAGGCGTTCGTGTCCCCAAATGCCGGGTTGGGCGGCTTTCAGGCCCACTGTGTCTTGCAGCCAGGCCAGATTGGCCACCCGGTCGGCAGGCTTGAACAGCACCAAGGTCATGGGGGCCAGGGCGGCCATGGAGACCAGGCGGTTGACGGAGACGGTTTGTTCTTCTTGCACGCGCCGGGCCGGGTCGGTGACGACTTTGCCTGCGACCTGCACACCGCCAGCCACGATCAGGGCTTCGGCTTCGCGGCGTGAGCAGTTTTGGTCGGCGGCCACGCGTTTGGCCAGGCGAATGCCTTCTTCAGAGGAAATCATCAAATCTTTCAAAAAATCTTAAGTGGCTTCAAGACAGGGCTTGCTCGCGGATGTGGTCTACATGCGCTTGCAGTGAGCGTGCGGCCACGGGCCACAGGCGGGAAGGGACGTCGTCGTAGGCTTTTTCGACCCATTCTTGCAGGCTGCCTTGGGGCAGGGCCTGCATGGCGGCGGCGATTTTGGCTTCGCGTTTGAGGCGGTGGGCCTTGAGCTGTGTGATGGCTTGGTGGGCGAAGCCCAGCACATGGCCATGCGCGGGCAAGATGAATTCAATGTGGCCCGCCTCGCAGGCCGTGGCCAGTTTGTCGAGAGAATCCAAATAGTCGCCCATGTGGCCGTCGGGTGGGTCGATCACGGTGGTGCTGCCGTTCAGCACGTGGTCGCCTGAAAACAGCAGGCCGTCTTCTTCGAGCACCAAGCACAGGTGGTTGGCCGCGTGTCCAGGTGTGTGCACCACGCGCAGGGTGTGGGTGATCTCGCCTTCGACGCCTGTGCCTTGCAGCAACAGCTTTTCGCCGTCGGCCAATTCGCGATCGGGGGCAAAGCGGCTGTTGGCGCGGGCCGTGGGGCGTGAGGCCAAGCCCAAAATGGGCGGCTTGTTCGTGCACAGCGCTTGCAAGGGGGCCGCGCCGGGTGAGTGGTCCGGGTGTGAGTGGGTGCACACAATGGCTTTGATTTGCCCGCCCGCCGCCCGCCACAGCCTTTGCAGGTGCTCGTCGTCGGCCGGTCCTGGGTCGATGGCGATGAAGCCGGTGTTGGGGTCGCCCACCAGATAGCTGTTGGTGCCAGGGCCGGTCATCACGCCGGGGTTGGGGGCGGTGAGGCGCTGCACGTTTTTGAGCAGCGACACACTTTGATCGGTCTGCCAGTCCAGGTGGTGGTGGATCTGGCCATCGGGCGTGACCAGGGCCAGCTCGCCAAAGGGCGGCTCGTGCTCCATGTAACGCGCTTCGTTGCCAGCCAGCCAACCGGCCCGGGGGCAGCTGGTCCACAGCGGTTCGTCGTTCACGGCGCAGGCTTGCAGCACCGCGTCCACGTTGGCAAAGGCCTGCAGGCGTTCGAGCGTGCGGATGGTCGGGAAGATGATGTAGAAATCGCCTGCTTTGTGACGGGTCAGCGCGTCGACCGGGCGCACCCAGACAGGTTCAAACTGTTCTGATTCGTCGGCCACCGGCGTTTGGCCTTCGGGCATGCGGGCCACCAAAAAAGGCACGTCAAAGCGGCGCGGCAAGTCGCGGTCGGTGATCCAGTGGGCCAACACAAACACCTGGTCGGCCGCCAGCGTCAGGCCTTGGGCTTGGCACTGGGCGGCGAAAGGGGCTTTTCGGTCAAGCTTGGCGATGTCGGTGTTGTCGGCCCAGCGGTCATCGGCGTGGCGTGCCAACAAAATTCCCAGTTCTTCAAAGCTCTCGCGGATCGCGGCGATGGCTTGGGTGAGGTGCAGGTCGCTTTGTGTGGGGCGCCGGCGTGCCATGGCATGGGCTTGTGCATCGGCTGCGTCCACGCCACCACCTGGAAACACATAGGCGCCGGGGGCAAAACTGGCCGTCATTGAGCGGCGGGTCATCAGCACCTCGATGCCTTGCGGGCCATCGCGCATCAGCAGCACGGTGGCGGCTGGGCGCAACGGGGCGGGTTCGCGTTGGGGATACAGGAGTTGGGATGTGCGTGCCATGCCCCATTATCGGGCCGGGATGCGCCAGGGCTTGCCCGGTTCTGGGCAAGGGCAAAGGCGATAATCGCGGCCATGCACATTCGCTTTACCAAGATGCAAGGGGCCGGCAATGATTTTGTCGTGCTCGACGAGACGCGTGGCCGCCTGGGCCTGAACGCGGCCCAATACCGTTTTTTGGCCGATCGCCACTTTGGTGTTGGGGCTGACCAAATCCTGACGGTGCGGCCCTCGCCTGCGCCCGGACTGGACTTTGAATACGTGATCCACAACGCCGATGGCGGCGAGGTTGAGCACTGCGGCAACGGGGCACGCTGCTTTGTGCGGTATGTACGCGACAAGGGGCTGACCGACAAAACCACGGTGCGTGTGAAGGTGCAGCAAGGCGAGATCGAGCTGCGCATGAACCCCGATGGCCGCGTCACGGTCAATATGGGTGCGCCGGTGTTTGACTGGGAACGGGTGCCGTTCAACCCGATCGGCCTGATCAGCGACCAGGTCAACGGCTGGCCCGTGTTTGACTTGGCGCTGGGCGATCAGGGCATGGCCCGTGTGGGCGTGGTCTCTATGGGCAACCCGCACGCGGTGCAGCGCGTGGACGATGTGGACACTTTCCCGGTGCTGGCCCAAGGCCCGTTGATTGAAAATCACCCGGCTTTTCCCAAGCGTGTGAATGCGGGCTTCATGCAGGTGGTCTCGCGCAGCCAGATCAAGTTGCGGGTGTTCGAACGCGGCACGGGCGAGACCCTGGCTTGTGGCACGGGCGCGTGCGCGGCCGTGGTGGCTGGCATTCGCCAAGGCTGGCTAGACAGCCGCGTGGACGTACAGACCCGCGGTGGCTTATTGACCATTGAGTGGGCAGGTCAGGCAGACAGCCCTGTGCTGATGACCGGGCCCGCCACCTCCGTGTTTGACGGCGACATTCACATACCTGACACCTTTTGAATTTTTGGAGCCACGACATGACCACGCCCGAACCCATGAGCCCGATCACCGAAGACGACATCGCCGACTATTTGGTGAACACGCCTGATTTTTTCGAACGTCACGCTTCTCTTTTGGCCACGGTGCAACTGACGCACCCGCAAAGCCACCGCACGGTGGGCTTGCAAGAGCGCCAGGCGCAAATGCTGCGTGACAAGATCAAGGGGCTGGAGCACCGCATCATGGACATGATCCGGCACGGCAACGAAAACATGATCCTCACCGACAAGCTGCACCGCTGGTCGTGCGAGCTGCTGGTCACGCCCCACGACCAGCTGGCCGGGTCGGCGGTGGACAACATCCGCGAGCTTTTTCAGGTGCCCCAAGTCGCTTTGCGTTTGTGGTCTTTGCAGGGCGAACACGCCCAAGCGGCTTATGCCCAAGGCGTGACCGAGGCGGCGCAGGTGCTGGCCACATCACTGGACCGGCCTTATGTCGGGCCGAACTCGGGTTACGAAGCCGTGCAGTGGCTGGACGCGCCGGCGCAAGCGGCCTCTTTGGCGCTGCTGGCCTTGCGTGCTGCTCCTGGCCAGCCTGCTTTTGGCTTGCTGGTGTTGGCCTCGCCTGATGCCCAGCGCTTCAACAGCCAAATGGGCACTGATTTGCTCGAACGCTTGGCCGAACTGGCGGGCGCGGCCTTGTCGGTGCTGCAAAAGCCGCAGGCCTGAGCCCATGTCGCAGGTGCAGGCCACCGACCCGCTGGTGTCCCGCTATCTGGACCATGTGCGCTTTGAAAAGCGCCTGGCCGAGCGCACCTGCACCTTGTACCAACTGGACTTGATTCGCCTGGCCGACATGGCCGCCGCATCCCATGTGCTCTTGCTGCAGGTGCAAACCGGGCATATCCGCCGCTGGGTGGCGCAAATGCACAGCGCCGGGCGCAGCGGTCGCGGCATCGCCCTCATTTTGTCGGGCTGGCGGGGGTTTTACACCTGGCTGGGGCGCGAAGGCCTGGTTGCACAAAACCCGGTGGCCGATGTGCGGGCCCCGCGTGTGGCCAAGCCTTTGCCCAAAGCCTTGGGCGTTGACGAGGCGGTGCAATTGGCCGAGCACGAAGAAGACAACGACGACCCTTGGCTGGAAGCCCGCGACGCCGCCATGGTCGAGCTGCTGTATGGCTGCGGCCTGCGCATCGCCGAGCTGACCGGCTTGGACGTGGTGGCCAGCACCGAAGCCAGCCGGGCAGGGCGCGGCTGGATCGACCTGCAAAATGCCGAGGTGCAGGTGCAAGGCAAGGGCAGCAAGCGGCGCACGGTGCCCTTGGGCCGCGCCGTCATCGAGGCGCTGACGCATTGGTTGGCCGTGCGGCCCCAGTTGCCCGGCATGCTGACGCAGCCTACCAAGGGGGCGTCCAGTTTGGCGCTGGCGCTGTTTCCCGGGCAGCACGGCACGCGCCTGACGCCACGCGGCGTGGCACAGCGCCTGAAGCGCCGCAGCCTGTTGGCGGGTCTGGCCACCCCGGTGCACCCGCACATGCTGCGCCACTCCTTTGCCAGCCATGTGCTGCAGTCCAGCGGCGATCTGAGGGCGGTGCAAGAGCTGCTGGGACACGCCAACATCAGCACCACACAGGTCTACACACGGCTGGATTTTCAGCACTTGGCCAAAACCTACGATGCAGCCCACCCCCGGGCCAAGCGCAAATGAAGTCTTGATCCTTCAGAGCGCGTGTGGCGTGAGGCCAAGCCTGGCGTGCAGGCACTGCGCTTGAATTCGTCGCTAAACTCCCCAACTCTTGTTTTCTTGTCTTGAAGTGGAACCTCGCCATGTCTCTGATCCCCACCACCATCCTCACCGGCTTTTTGGGCGCGGGCAAAACCACGCTGCTCAAGCGCGTGCTGACCGAGGCCCATGGCCAGAAGATCGCCGTGATCGAGAACGAGTTTGGTGAAGAAAACATCGACAACGACATCCTCGTCTCGGACACCAACGAGCAAATCATTCAGATGAGCAATGGCTGCATTTGCTGCACCATTCGCGAAGACCTGCGCGTGACTTTGCAGTTGTTGGCCGCCAAGCGTCGCAAGGGCTTGCTCAACTTTGACCGCATCGTGATCGAGACCACGGGCTTGGCCGACCCCGGCCCGGTGGCGCAGACCTTTTTCATGGACGACGAGATCGCCGAGACCTTTTTGCTCGATTCCATCTTGACCTTGGTGGACGCCAAACACGCGGCCCAACAATTGAATGATCGCCAAGAGGCGCGTCGCCAAGTGGGCTTTGCCGATCAGATCTTCATCAGCAAGGCTGACTTGGTGTCTGCCTCTGAGCTGGATGCTTTGCAGCACCGACTGAAACACATGAACCCGCGTGCGCCGCAAAAAGTGGTGCATTTTGGCGAAGTGGCGCTCTCCGAAGTGTTTGACCTCAAGGGCTTCAACCTGAACGCCAAACTGGACATTGACCCGGACTTCCTGAAAGAAGACGACCACGACCACGCGCATGGGGAGCACTGCGACCACCCGTCGCACCAGCATGACCATGACCATGAACACGGCGAGCACTGTGATCACCCCTCGCACCAGCACGACGATGCTCATGAGCATGTCCATGGTCAAGGCCATCACCACCACCATGACGACGACGTGAAAAGCTTCGTCTTCCGGTCCGAGCGTGCCTTTGAGCCGGCCAAGCTGGAAGACTTCTTGGGTGCGATCGTCAACATCTATGGCCCCCGCATGCTGCGCTACAAGGGTGTTCTTAATATGCGCGGCACCGAACGCAAGGTGATCTTCCAGGGCGTTCACCAATTGATGGGCAGCGATTTGGGGCCGATGTGGGTCGATGGCGAAGTCAAAACGAGCAAGATGGTATTCATTGGCATCGACTTGCCCAAAGACATCCTTTTGCAGGGCCTGGAGCAGTGCCTGGTTTGACCTGTGCCTGGATATTGACGTGCAAGGTCGGTTCACGCTAATTCGCGTGAACTTGCCTTTAATCGACAAGCTATCGTTTTTTGATCGTTCTTATCGTTACAATCGCCCGCCTGAAGCCCCCCTTTTAGGGCAGGCTGGTGAACCCCATAAGGTCTATAACAAGGGTTTGAAGTACAAATGAACAGGTTTTTCAATCGGTTGCTGCAGTGTGGCAAGAGGTTTAGGCCTGCCTTTTCACACGGCTAGGAGACAAGACGTGAAGACCTCGACTCAAAAAACAACGACCAAAGTCACTGCAGCCAAGGCGCAATCCAAGGCTGTACCGGTTAAAAAAGGGGTCGCCAAGCCCGTGGCACCTGCTAAAGCGGTGGCCAAGCCACCAGCGAAGCCAAGTTCTTCGGCCGCATCGAAAACCAAAACGGCGGCACCAGCTTCCAAGTCAAGCAAGTCCCCTCAACCCGTGACGCCAGCCCCCAAAGCAGCGCCCGCGAAAACCAAACTTGTTGCATCGGCCCCTGCAAAGGCCGTTGCGGCAGCCCCTAAGCCGACCTCTGCCCCCAAGGCGAAGGCCGCACCCGCGCCGTCCCCTAAAAAGACGGCCTCTGTACCTGAAGCGAAACCTATGACTGTTAAAAAAGTGGCGACACCGACTCCCCCGGTCGCCCAACCTGCCGTGACGGCGGTGGCGACACCTGCTGCGCCTGACCAATTGATTCGTGCAACCCGGCCATCCGCACGTTTGGCTCAAATCACTGTGCCTTCCTTGCCTCAGGCGGTGGCCTCTACCGCCGCAAAGGCCAGCTTCATGCCGAGTGCGCCTGTGGCAACGGTTTCAGCCCCTTTTGCGCCGATCAAAAAGGACCCCAAGCTGGCCAACAACTGGAAGTCGAAACCGGTGGAAGAATTGGTCGATGCCGAACTTCTGGCCATGCCCGACACGGAATACATGAACAACGTGCAAATGGCGTATTTCCGCCGCAAGTTGTCCATCTTGAAGCAGGAAATCCTGAACAGCGCAGGAGCCACTACCGAGCACTTGCGTGAAGACACCGTGGTGGTGCCTGACCCGGCAGACCGTGCCACCATCGAAGAAGAGCACGCGCTGGAGCTGCGTACACGCGATCGCGAACGCAAGCTGCTCAAGAAAATCGAGCAATCCATTGGTTTGATTGATTCGGGTGAATACGGTTACTGCGACGAAACAGGAGAGCCTATTGGCGTGGGCCGTTTGCTGGCCCGTCCTACCGCGACCTTGTCTTTGGAAGCCCAGCAACGCCGTGAGTTGAAGCAAAAGATGTTCGGAGACTGAGCCGCGACCGCGCTGTCTTCGCATCCTAAAAAACCCCTGCTCAGGGGTTTTTTTTCGCCTTGCCCCTTTCTAATTGCCGTGAAAAACATTTTTGTGCATTTGATGTCTTAACTATTTTTAGTTTTTAACATCCTTCACAGGTTACTTTCATTGCCGCTTGTAAGTGCCTAATTTACATGGAAATTTCCCCCGTTGGTACGTTCGATTTCAGCGCTAAGCTATTGATTTCATTGAAAAAAATCGATCTATACCGGTTGAGTTGCATCGAATTCCTGATACAGTGCAAAAAAGTGCAATTAAGTGGGGAAAAGTGTCCCTGTCTGCATTTTTCAACTGAAAAAAGGTCGTTGTCGTGTTTCAAGGGGCTTCATCGCTGAGTCTGGATGCCAAAGGGCGGTTGTCTGTACCGACCCGGCACCGTGACGTCTTGAGTGCGACAGCGCAAGGCCAACTGACCATCACCAAGCATCCCCATGGTTGTTTGATGGTGTTTCCCCGCACCGAGTGGGAGAAGTTCCGCGAGCGCATTGCCCAGTTGCCCATGTCTGCCCAGTGGTGGAAGCGCATTTTTTTGGGCAATGCGATGGATGTCGAGATGGATGGCACCGGACGCGTGCTGATTTCGCCCGAGTTGCGTCAGGCCGCCGGCATTTCCAAAGACACCGTGTTGCTCGGTATGGGCAACCACTTTGAGTTGTGGGACAAAACCACCTACGACGCGCAAGAGGCTGAGGCCATGCAGGGCGAGATGCCCGATGTGTTCAAGGATTTCTCGTTCTGAACGCCATGACCGACCTTGTACTGACCCATACCACTGTGCTTTTGAACGAGGCGGTGGACGAATTGCTCCAGGCCTCTGCAGGAGCCGATGGCGCTTATGTCGATGCCACCTTTGGTCGAGGCGGTCACTCTCGCTTGATTTTGTCGCGCTTGTCGGCGCAAGGGCGTTTGCTGGCTTTTGACAAAGACCTTGAAGCGATTGCCGAAGCCGGGCGCATTGACGATGCCCGCTTTTCGATCCGGCATGAGGGCTTTTCCAACCTGGGAGAGTTGCCACCCGCCAGCGTCGATGGTGTGCTGATGGACTTGGGCATCAGCTCTCCCCAAATCGACAGCCCCGAGAGGGGTTTTTCTTTTCGTTTTGAGGGCCCGCTGGACATGCGCATGGACACCACGCGCGGCGAAAGTGTGGCCGATTGGCTGGCAACAGCCACGGTGGATCAAATCACGGAGGTGATACGTGACTATGGCGAAGAACGGTTTGCTTTTCAGATTGCAAAGGCGCTTGTGGCTCGCCGACAAGAGCGGGGCCCAATTTCAACCACCTCCGATTTGGCCCAGCTCGTGGCTGACACGGTCAAAACTCGCGAGCCGGGCCAGAACCCTGCAACGCGGACATTTCAGGCTTTTCGGATTTTCATCAACGCAGAGCTTGCGGAGCTCGAACAAGCGCTAGAGGCCAGCCTGCATGTGCTGGCCCCTGGTGGCCGTTTGGTGGTGATCAGCTTCCATTCGCTGGAAGACCGCATCGTGAAGCAGTTCATCGCCAAGCATTCCAAAGAAGTGGTGGATCGGCGTGTGCCCTTTGCGGAACCCGTGAAGATGCGCTTGAAAGCCTGTGGTCGCACTCGCCCAAGCGAGGCCGAGGTGCGCGGCAATCCGCGTTCGCGCAGCGCCATCATGCGCATGGCCGAGCGCACCGAGGTGCCCGCGTGACCCGCTTGAGTATTTTTCTGTTGCTGGCGGTGATCGCCAGCGCGCTGGCATTGGTGCACAGCCAGTATGAGACGCGGCGCTTGTTCATGGCGCTTGAGTCTGCCAACAAAGAAGCCAAGCGTCTGGCTGTAGACCAGGATCGCCTGCAGGTCGAGCGCCGAGCGCAAGCCACGCCTTTGCGTGTGGAGCAAATCGCACGTCAGCAGTTGCAAATGCGTGCGGCCTCGCCTGCCATCACCCAGTATGTGTCCAGCCAGGACGCCGCGGCTTCAGGGAAAGAGGCTCGCCCATGAGCCGCAGCGTCCAACTTTCATCCAGCCCTTTGCTGGCCAGCAAAACACCGGTTTGGCGCAGCAAATTCATTGTGGCTGCCATTGCTTTGGGCTTCATGGGCTTGGTGGCTCGTGCGGCTTATGTGCAGGTTTTTGCAAACGATTTCTTCATTCGACAGGGCGAAGTCCGGTTTGCGCGAACAATCACTTTGCCGGCCAACCGGGGCCGTGTGCTGGATCGCAATGGCATGTTGTTGGCGTCAAGCGTGCCTGCGCCCAGCATCTGGGCCAATCCTGAAGACATGGAGCGTGACCCGGCCAAGTTGCGCGAGCTGGCCCGCCTGCTTGAGTTGACGCCTGCCGAGTTGACCAAAAAACTCAAGGACGATGAAAAAACCTTTGTCTGGTTGCGCCGGCAACTGGATGAGTCGGTGGTCAAACAAATTCTGGCGTTGGGCATCAAGGGTGTTTACGACATCAAGGAATACAAGCGCTTGTATCCCGAAGGCGAAGCGGCGGCCCACATTGTGGGCTTTACCAATGTGGAAGACCAGGGCCAAGAGGGTGTGGAGCTGATTTTCCAAAAGCAACTGTCTGGCAAGCCGGGTTCGCGCCGTGTCATCAAAGACCGATTGGGCCGGGTGGTAGAAGACGTGGGCGAGGCGGTGCCGCCCGTTGACGGCGAAGACTTGCAACTGAGCATCGACAGCAAAGTGCAGTTCTTTGCCTACCAGAAGTTGCGCGATGCGGTGCTGGAGCACAAAGCCAAAGCCGGCAGCGTGGTGGTGCTGGATGCCCAGTCGGGCGAAATTTTGGCGTTGGCCAATTACCCCAGCTATTCGCCGGACAAGCGGGTCAACCTGAGCGGTGAACAACTGCGCAACCGGGCTTTGACAGATACTTTTGAGCCGGGCTCGACGATGAAGCCCTTTGCTGTAGCGCTGGCCTTGGAAAAAGGGCTGGTCAAGCCCGAAACGCCGATCCAGACGGCACCTGGCCGCATCACCATCACGGGCTCAACCATCACCGACGCGCATCCGCATGGCGTGCTCACGGTGAACGAGGTGATTCAAAAGTCCAGCAACGTGGGCACGGTCAAGATGGCCATGCAAATGCAACCGCGAGAGATGTGGGAAATGTATGCCCAGGTCGGCTTTGGGCAAAAGCCGCAGTTGCCGTTCCCGGGTGTGGTCAGTGGGCGTTTGCGCCCTTACAAAACCTGGCGTCCCATTGAGCAGGCCACCATGAGTTATGGCTATGGCATTTCTGGCAGCTTGTTCCAAGTGGCCAGGGCGTACACAGTCTTTGCCCGCGATGGCGAGGTGGTGCCAGCGACGCTGATGAAAGCCGACAACCAGGTGCAGGGTGTGCGGGTCATCAGCGCGGAAAACGCCAAAGCCATGCGCAAGATGCTGCAGATGGCCGCAGGCCCTGGCGGCACGGCCCAAAAAGCGCAGACCATGGGTTATTCCGTGGGCGGCAAAACCGGCACCGCACACAAACAAGAAGGCAAGGGTTACGCAGGCAAAAAATACCGGGGCTTTTTCGTGGGCATGGCACCCATTGAGGCCCCGCGCATTGTTGTGGCCGTCATGATCGACGAGCCCAGCAATGGCCGTTATTTTGGTGGCGATGTCGCCGCGCCTGTGTTCAGCCAGACCGTGCAACAGACCCTGCGTTTGATGGGTGTGCAGCCGGATATGGCGGTCAAGCCGCAGATCGTGGCCAAGTCGGTCGAGGAGTCGTTCTGATGCAGACGCTGCACAGCGCCCCCGACGCGGCCCACTGGTTGCGCAGCCGCGTGACGGGAGCGTTGCGCACAGACAGCCGCAGGGTGCAGCCGGGTGACGCGTTCATCGCTTGGCCTGGTGCGGCGACCGATGGGCGTCAGTATTTGGTGCAAGCCTTGGCACAAGGTGCCACGGCCTGTTTACTCGAAGAAGAAGGGCATGCCCCTTGGCTGAAGGCCTTGCCCGATGCGTCGGCCAATGCCGATCGCCTGGCGGTCATGAAGGGCCTCAAGGCCCAGACTGGCCTGGTCGCCGATGCGTATTACGAACAGCCAAGTCAGGACTTGCAAGTGCTGGCCGTGACCGGCACCAATGGCAAAACGTCTACGGCCTGGTGGCTGGCCCAAGCCTTGGCTTCGCCAGTGTTGAATCAGGCCTGCGGCTTGATCGGCACCTTGGGTGTGGGCCAATTGCCCCATCTGGTGAGCACCGGCATGACCACCCCCGACCCGGTGCTGATGCAGCGGCAGTTCCGTGAGTTTGCCGATGGCGGTGTGACGCATTGCGCCATTGAAGCGTCTTCGATCGGGCTGGCCGAGCACCGCTTGGACGGCACTCAAATTCGCGTGGCCGTTTTCACCAATTTCACGCAAGACCATTTGGACTACCACGGTGACATGGCCCGCTATTGGTTGGCCAAAGCCGCTTTGTTCGGTTGGTCCGGTTTGCAGGCTGCCGTGGTCAACATTGACGACGCGCAAGGCCGCTTGTTGGCTGGGCAGTTGCAAGGCGGCTCGCTCGATGTCTGGACTTGCTCGCGCAAGGGCTCGGCCCGTTTGCAAGCCCGCAGCCTTCACAGTGCCGAGGGTTTGGCGTTTGAAGTCGTCGAAGGTGCCGATGTGCAGACTTTGCGCACAGGCCTCATGGGAGACTACAACATCGACAACCTGTTGGGCGTGATCGGCAGCTTGCGTGCTCTGGGTTTTGAGTTGGCGCAGGCGGTGCAAGCCTGTGCGCATTTGACCGCAGTGCCGGGCCGCATGCAGCGCGTGCTTTCCGGCCTGCAGGACATGTCGACACAGCAAGGTGAGCAGCAGGTCGAGCAAGGCCTGCCCTTGGTGGTGGTGGATTACGCGCATACACCCGATGCGCTGACGCATGCGCTGACCGCTTTGCGTTCGCAAGCTGCGGCGCGTGGCGGCCGCCTGTGGTGCGTTCTGGGTTGCGGCGGAGACCGCGATGCCCTGAAGCGCCCCATGATGGCGGCAGCCGCCGAGGCGGCAGCCGACCAAGTGATGCTGACCAGCGACAACCCTCGCTCTGAATCGCCGGAGGCCATTCTGGCTGCGATGGTGTCGGGCTTGAGCCGCCCTGCGCAGTCGCTTATCCAGGCAGACCGTGCGCTGGCCATAGCCCAAGTGGTGGCACAAGCCGCTGCACAAGATGTGGTGTTGGTGGCTGGCAAAGGCCACGAGACTGAGCAAGAGATCATGGGTGTGCGCCACCCGTTTTCGGATGTGCTGCAGGCGCAAATCGCTTTGCAGCAACGTGCAACGCTGCACCAGGGAGCGACCGCATGAACGCCCTGAATTCCAAAATGAACCTGAAGCTCGACCTGGCGTTGAGTTGGCTGAGCCAGGCACACGGCGTGAATATTCAGTCTGTGACGGCCGATCGCGTGCACACCGACAGCCGCAGCTTGCAAGCGGGCGACTTGTTTGTGGCTTTGCGCGGCGAGCGCTTTGACGGTAACGAGTTCATTGCGCAGGCCAAAGCGCAAGGCGCGGTGGCCGTGGTGTGCGAAGCCTCGGGTGAGGCGCAAGCGATGGCACACGATTTGCCGGCGTTGGTGGTACCTGATGCACGCATCGCTTTGGGCGAATTGGCCGCAGGCTGGCGCGCGCAGTTTGATTTGCCCGTGATTGCCGTGACCGGCAGCAACGGCAAGACCACCGTGACGCAAATGATCGCGTCCATCTTGCGTGCGCATGCGGGCAAAGACGCCTTGTCTACGCAGGGCAATCTGAACAACGACATTGGCGTGCCGCTGACCTTGTTCAACCTGCGGGCCCATCACCGCATTGCCGTGGTCGAGTTGGGCATGAACCACCCTGGCGAAATCGCCTATTTGTCCAAGCTGGCCCAGCCCAACGTGGCCTTGGTCAACAACGCGCAGCGTGAACACCAAGAGTTCATGGGCACGGTCGAAGCTGTGGCCCATGAAAACGGGGCTGTGCTGCAGGCCTTGCCCCTTGAGGGTGTGGCGGTGTTTCCGTCCGATGACGTTTACACACCCATCTGGCAGGCGTTGTCTGGTCACCGAGTGCAGCGCTGCTTTGCCATGGCCTCTGCCAATGAGGCCGACGTGCGGGCCACCGTGGTGGTCTGGCAGTCCGGAGCCTGGCAGTTCACCCTTAAAACGCCAGAAGGCACCGCGCCCGTGCGCTTGCACATTGCCGGTCGTCACAACGTGAAGAATGCATTGGCGGCCAGTGCCTGTGCTCTCGCAGCGGGGGTGCCATTGGCCGTCGTAGCGCAGGGCCTGTTGGCCTTTGAGCCAGTCAAGGGCCGTTCGCGTGCGCTGGTGCTGCACAGCGGCGGTGCCGACCTCACCTTGATCGACGACACCTACAACGCCAACCCCGACTCGGTCCGCGCCGCCATCGACGTGTTGGCCGAGTTGCCCGCGCCGCGTTTGCTGGTGTTGGGTGACATGGGCGAGGTGGGCAACCAGGGCCCCGAGTTTCACGCCGAGGTCGGCGCCTATGCGGCTGAGCGCGGCATTGAGTCGCTCTTCACCCTGGGTGATTTGTGCGTGCACAGCGCACAGGCATTTGCTGCGGCTCGGCATTTTGCGGACATGGCCAGCCTGTTGGCGGCTGTTACCGCTCAGGTCGGCGAGTTTCAAAGTGTGGTGGTCAAAGGCTCGCGTTTCATGAAGATGGAGCGCGTGGTCGAAGCCTTGCTGTCAATCGGTGAGGCGCACCACACTCAACACAACAACAAAGGGGAGGCCCATGCTGCTTAGCCTGGCCCAATGGTTGCAAAGTTTGTCCCCGGAGTGGGGCTTTTTGCGTGTTTTTCAATACATCACTTTCCGTGCGGTGATGGCCGCGATGACGGCGCTCTTGATCGGTCTGGCTGCTGGCCCCTTTGTGATCCGTCGCCTCACATCGCTCAAGATCGGTCAGCCGATCCGTGGCTACGGCATGGAGTCGCACTTGGCCAAAAGCGGCACGCCCACCATGGGCGGCGTGCTCATTTTGTTGTCCATCGCCATCTCCACCTTGTTGTGGTTTGACCTGTCAAACCGCTTTGTCTGGATCGTGCTGGTGGTGACGCTGGCTTTTGGTGCCATCGGCTGGGTGGACGACTGGCGCAAGGTGGTCAACAAAGACCCAGAGGGCATGCGCTCGCGCGAAAAATATTTCTGGCAGTCGGTGATCGGCTTGTTGGCCGCGCTGTATCTGGTGTTCAGTATTTCTGAAGTCTCCAACCTGCGCGTGCTGGACCTGTTTGGAAAATGGGTCATGTCTGGTTTTGATGTGAACTTGCCTCCTAAGGCCGGTTTGCAGGTGCCGTTTTTCAAAGAGATCAATTACCCATTGGGTGTTTTGGGTTTTGTGCTCATGACCTATCTGGTCATTGTGGGGGCCAGCAACGCCGTCAACTTGACCGATGGCCTCGATGGTCTGGCCATCATGCCGGTCGTCATGGTCGGCTCGGCCCTGGGCGTGTTTGCTTATGTGACGGGCAGCTCGGTTTACTCAAAATACCTGTTCTTCCCGCACATTCCGGGTTCGGGCGAATTGATGATTTTCTGCGCTGCCATGGCGGGCGCAGGTTTGGCATTTTTGTGGTTCAACACCCATCCGGCCCAGGTCTTCATGGGCGATGTGGGGGCTCTGGCGCTGGGTGCGGCTTTGGGCACCATCGCGGTCATCGTGCGCCAGGAAATCGTGCTGGCCATCATGGGCGGCATCTTTGTGGTCGAGGCTTTGTCGGTGATGGCCCAGGTGGCCTATTTCAAATACACCAAGAAAAAATACGGCGAAGGTCGGCGCATCCTGAAGATGGCTCCCTTGCACCACCATTTTGAAAAGAGCGGCTGGAAGGAAACGCAAGTCGTCGTGCGTTTCTGGATCATCACCATGCTGCTGTGTCTGGTCGGCTTGTCGACCCTGAAGCTGAGATAAGCCATGCAGCTCCAAGGTCAACACGTTCTGATTCTCGGTTTGGGTGCTTCGGGCCTGGCGATGGCCCGTTGGTGCGCCCATGCCGGGGCAGACGTGACCGTGGCCGACACCCGCGAGACGCCGCCCCAGCTGGCCGCTTTGCAGGCCGAGTGGCCAGCTGTTCGATTTGTGGCCGGTCCATTTGTGGGCAGTTTGGTTGAAGGCACTTCGGTTCGTGCCGTGTTTCGCAGCCCGGGTTTGACCCCTGAAGTGGTGGCCCCGGTGGTCGACGCGGCTCAAGCCATGGGCCTGTGGCAAGGCGGTGAGCTGAGTTTGTTCGCAGCGGGTTTGCAGGATTTGAAGGACCGCTTTGGCTATGCCCCACAGGTGCTGGCAATTACCGGTACCAACGGCAAGACCACGGTCACATCGCTGACCGGGCAGTTGGTGGCGCGTGCCGGCAAGACGGTGAAAGTGGCGGGCAATATTGGCCCCACACTGCTCGACACGCTGACCGAAGCCATGGCGCAAGCCCAGTTGTGGGTCGATCAGCAAGCCGATGCACACGAGGCAGAACGGCTGGCCGAGCTGACATCCCAGTCCGACGCCCAGTCGCCATTGCATGCCCCTGAGCCAGTCAGCCAAGAGGTGATCGAAGTGGTCCAGGACGAGCCGCACGATCCGGCCTCCGCGGATGACGACGAAGAGGCTCCGCTGCTGCCGATGGCCCCCGTTGCCCCTGTCGCCGTTCACCCCATGGCGCAGGCCTTGCCGCAAGTCTGGGTGCTGGAGTTGTCCAGCTTCCAGCTCGACAGCAGCGACGGATTCGAGCCGACCGCGGCTACGGTGTTGAACATCTCGCAGGATCACCTCGACTGGCATGGCTCCATGGCGGCGTATGCCGCCGCCAAGGCCCGTATTTTTGGGGCACAAGCTTTGATGGTGCTCAACCGCGAAGACCCGCAAGTCATGGCCATGCGGCCCGCCCCTGTGCGCGTGAAACTGCAAAAGCCAGTAGAGCGTGCTTGTGTGACCTTTGGGGGTGACATGCCCCAGCGTCCCGGTGACTTTGGCATTGAAGTGATGAACGGCATGACCTGGTTGGTGCGTGCGCTGGAAGCTGACGAAACGCGTCGCCGTCGCAAAGACGAAGCCGAAGAGCTGCACATTCAACGGCTCATGCCCGCAGATGCTTTGCGCATTCGCGGACGGCACAACGCCGTCAATGCACTCGCTGCCTTGGCCTTGGCCGGTAGCGCGGGCTGTGCTTTGGGCCCCATGTTGTACGGCCTGCGCGAATACCGGGGTGAGCCGCACCGCGTGGAGCCTGTGGCCATCGTGGGCGAGGTAGAGTATTTTGACGACAGCAAAGGCACCAACGTGGGGGCCACCGTGGCCGCCCTGCAAGGCCTGGGCGCTGACCGCCGAGTGGTGGTGATTCTGGGTGGCGATGGCAAAGGCCAAGACTTTGGGCCCTTGGCCGATCCTGTCACGCGTTTTGCCCGTGGCGTGGTGCTGATCGGGCGTGATGCCCCGCGCATTCGCGAAGCACTGCAAGACCTTGGCGTGCCCTTGCACGATGCCGCAGACATGGCCGATGCCGTGGCGCAAGCGGCGGCGATGGCACAAAGCGGTGATGCTGTGTTGATGTCCCCTGCTTGTGCAAGTTTTGACATGTTTGACCACTATGGCCACCGTGCCGAGGTCTTTTGTCAGGCTGTGGCCCGCTTGGCCGAAGCGGCTGGCGTGACGATGGAGGGCGGACTGTGAGCGAAGTCTTGTCATTCAGTCAGCGCATGCAAGCCGGTATGGCGCGCATGGCCAGCCTTTTCACAGGTCGTGTGAGCGGACAAGGTGCCGGTTCACAGGGTTTGCCGGTGAATCTGGGCAGCTACGACTTTGCCCGCACGGCCTCTGGGTCCTCGACCCGCTTGCAAAGCGTGGACCAGGCATTGGTTTGGGTGGTCGTCGCCTTGCTCATGTGGGGCATGGTGATGGTGTATTCGGCGTCGATTGCCATGCCGGACAACCCCCGTTTTGCGCGTTACGCGCAGACCCATTTCTTGACCCGGCATGTGATCTCCATGTTGGTGGGCAGCGTCATGGCTTTGTTGGCCTTTCAGGTGCCCACAGAAACCTGGGAAAAAGTGGCCAGGCCTTTGTTTGTGATCGCTCTTGTGTTGTTGGCCATGGTGCTGATCCCTTTCATTGGCAAAGGCGTTAACGGTGCGCGGCGCTGGATATCCTTTGGCATCATGAACTTTCAGCCTTCCGAGTTGGCAAAGTTCGCCACCATCATTTATGCGGCCGATTACATGGTGCGCAAGATGGATGTGAAAGAACGGTTCTTCCGCGCTGTGTTGCCCATGGGGGCTGCCGTCGCACTGGCCGGTGTATTTTTGCTGGCCGAACCGGACATGGGGGCCTTCATGGTGATCGCCATCATTGCCATGGGCATCTTGTTTTTGGGCGGCGTCAATGCCCGCATGTTCTTCCTGATCTTTGCTGTTCTGGTGGGCGCCTTTATGGTGATGATCGCCGCATCGCCTTGGCGCAGGGAGCGTATTTTTGCCTACCTGGACCCCTTCAGTGCCGAGCACGCTTTGGGCAAGGGCTACCAGTTGTCGCATTCCTTGATCGCCATCGGACGCGGCGAAGTGTGGGGTGTGGGCTTGGGCGGGAGTGTGGAGAAACTGCACTGGTTGCCCGAGGCGCACACCGATTTCTTGTTGGCCGTGATCGGTGAAGAGTTCGGTTTGGTGGGCGTGTCCTTGGTGATCTTCCTGTTTTTGTGGCTCAGCCGCCGCATCATGGTCATTGGTCGTCAGGCCATCGCCTTGGACAAGGTTTTCTCTGGCCTGGTGGCGCAAGGTGTGGGCATCTGGATCGGCTTTCAGGCCTTTATCAACATGGGCGTGAACCTGGGCGCTTTGCCCACCAAGGGTTTGACCTTGCCCCTGATGAGTTACGGCGGCTCGGCCATCATGATGAATCTGATCGCCGTGGCGGTGGTGTTGCGCATCGACGCAGAGAACAAACAGATGATGCGTGGAGGGCGCTCATGAGCACCAAATGCGCATTGGTCATGGCGGGCGGCACCGGGGGGCACATCTTTCCGGGCTTGGCTGTGGCCGAGGCTTTGCGAGATGCAGGCTGGCGCGTGCACTGGTTGGGCGCACCTCACAGCATGGAAAGCCAGTTGGTGCCACCGCGTGGTTTTGCGTTTGAGGCCGTTGACTTTGGCGGCGTGCGTGGCAAAGGCCTCAAGACACTGGCCGTGCTGCCTTTCAAACTGTTGCGTGCGTTCTGGCAAAGCCTGCAGGTGGTGCGCCGTGTGCAGCCTGATGTGGTGCTGGGCCTGGGCGGCTACATCACATTTCCGGGCGGCCTGATGGCCAGCCTGTGGGGTAAGCCTGTTGTGCTGCACGAACAAAATTCAGTGGCAGGCCTGGCCAACAAAGTGTTGGCGCAGGTGGCCGATCGCGTGTTCACCGCTTTCCCCGGTGTTTTCAAAACGGGTCAATGGGTGGGCAATCCACTGCGCCGGGCGTTTACTGAGCAAGCCAGCCCAGCCCAGCGCTTTGTTGGGCGTACCGGCCCTTTGCGGGTTCTGGTGGTGGGCGGCAGCTTGGGGGCCAAGGCCTTGAACGACATCGTGCCGCAAGCCTTGGCTTTGTTGCCTGCCGCAACGCGCCCTGTGGTGACCCACCAAAGCGGGGCCAAACAAATCGAGGCGCTGCGCGCCAACTACGCGGCAGCGGGGGTGCAAGCTGACTTGACGCCGTTCATCGACGACACGGCCACGGCGTTTGCCCAAGCCGATCTGGTGATCTGCCGCGCAGGTGCCAGCACGGTGACTGAAATAGCGGCTGTGGGTGCTGCGGCCTTGTTTGTGCCGTTCCCGTTTGCGGTGGACGACCACCAAACCACCAATGCGCAGTTTTTGGTCGCGCAAGGTGGTGGCTGGCTGGTGCCGCAGGCTGAGTTGACAGCGCAGGCGCTGGCCGACCGATTGGCCGGACTGAGTCGCGAGCGCTTGTTGGCCTGTGCTGAACAGGCTTATGAACAGAAAAAAACGAATGCCACTCGGGAGGTTGTGATGGCTTGTGAGGAGTTGGCAGCATGAAACACGCCATTCGAAAAATCCATTTCATCGGTGTGGGCGGCTCGGGCATGAGCGGCATCGCCGAAGTGCTGTTGAACCTCGGCTACCAGATCTCGGGTTCGGACTTGTCGGACAGCGTCACGCTGCGCCGCTTGGCGGATTTGGGCATCGAAACGCATGTGGGTCACACGGCCGACAACGTCAAGGATGCCGACGCCGTGGTCACTTCCACTGCCGTGAAAGCCGACAACCCCGAAGTGCTGGCAGCCCGTGAGCGTCACATCCCTATCGTGCCCCGCGCCGTGATGCTGGCCGAGCTGATGCGCATGAAGCAAGGCGTGGCCATTGCGGGCACGCACGGCAAAACCACCACCACCAGTCTGGTTGCGAGCGTGCTGGCCGAAGCGGGTCTGGACCCGACCTTTGTGATCGGTGGCCGCTTGAACAGCGCGGGCGCCAATGCCAAGTTGGGCACAGGTGACTACATCGTGGTGGAAGCCGATGAGTCCGATGCGTCGTTCTTGAACTTGTTGCCCGTGATGGCCGTGGTGACCAACATCGATGCCGACCACATGGAGACTTATGGCCATGATCTGGCCAGGCTCAAAGCGGCGTTTGTCGAGTTTTTGCACCGTATGCCTTTTTATGGCACCGCAATTGTGTGTTCGGACGATCCTGGCGTGCAGTCGATCGTGAACGACATCGCCAGGCCCGTGACGACCTATGGTTTGAACGAAGGTGCCCAAGTGCGTGCTGTGGATGTGCGTGCCGAGCATGGCCAGATGCACTTCACGGTGCAAAGGCGCAACGGCGTGATCCTGCCCGACCTGCCTCTGGTACTGAACTTGCCCGGCAACCACAACGTGCTCAACGCGCTGGCCGCTGTGGCCGTGGCGGTGGAGTTGGGTGTCGATGATGCGGCCGTGCAGCGTGCACTGGCAGGCTTCAAAGGTGTGGGTCGTCGTTTTCAGCGTTATGGCGATGTGGCTGTGCCCGGTGGTGCAGGGCATTTCACCGTGATCGATGACTACGGCCATCACCCGGTCGAGATGGCCGCGACGCTGTCAGCAGCCCGTGGCGCGTTCCCGGGTCGTCGCTTGGTGTTGGCGTTTCAGCCGCACCGTTACAGCCGCACCCGCGATTGCTTTGAAGATTTCGTGAAAGTCATTGGTCAAGGTTGCGACAGCGTCTTGTTGTCCGAGGTCTACGCTGCAGGCGAAGCCCCGATCGTGGCCGCGGACGGGCGATCGCTGGCCCGAGCCCTGCGCGTGGCGGGCAAGGTGGAACCCGTCTTCGTCGATGCGATTGCCGACATGCCGCAAGCGGTACTGAGCAACGCCCGTGATGGCGATGTGGTGATTTGCATGGGTGCCGGCTCAATCGGTGCGGTGCCTGCCAAGGTGGTTGAGTTGGGAGGTGCCGCATGAGCGTTTCAAATTTAGGCAAGGTCGCCGTTCTGATGGGAGGCCGCTCCGCCGAGCGCGAAGTGTCCCTGATGTCGGGCCAGGGCGTGTTGCAGGCTCTGCGGGCTTCGGGTGTGAATGCCCATGCGTTTGATCCCGCTGAGCGAGACCTGAGCGAGCTCAAGCGCGAAGGCTTTGACCGTTGTTTTATTGCTTTGCATGGCCGTTATGGTGAAGACGGCACGGTGCAAGGTGCGCTTGAGCTGCTGGGCATTCCCTACACAGGTTCTGGCGTGATGGCATCCAGCATTGCCATGGACAAGACCATGACCAAGCGCGTTTGGCTGGCCGAAGGCTTGCCCACCCCCAACTATGTGCTGGTGCGCCGTGAGCAGCTGGGCAGCGTGTCGATGGATGGCCTCATCCAGGCCTTGGGCTTGCCCATGATCGTGAAGCCTGCACGCGAAGGCTCGTCGATTGGGGTGAGCAAGGTTGAGAAAATCCAGGACTTGCCTGCGGCATTGGCGGCGGCAGCGCAATGCGATGCTGACATCCTGTGCGAGCAATGCATTGTGGGCGACGAAGTCACCTGCCCGGTCTTGGGCGAAGGCGACAGCAGCCGCGCTTTGCCGGTGATTCGCATCGTGGCCCCGGCAGGCAATTACGACTACCAGAACAAATACTTCACCGACGACACCCAGTACCTGGTGCCCTCGGGTTTGCCCGCTTCGGAAGAGGCTGCGATCGAGGCCTTGGTTGTCAAGGCTTACCAGGTGTTGGCATGCCGGGGTTGGGGCCGCATCGACGTGATGATTGACGCGGCAACGCGCCAGCCCTACCTGCTGGAGATCAACACCTCGCCGGGCATGACCGGTCATTCTTTGGTGCCCATGTCCGCCAAGGCGGCGGGCCTCAGCTACGAAGCCTTGTGCTGCCAGTTGCTGGCTGCGGCTTCGTTGGACCATGTGCAGGAGGCTCGCGGGTGAAACCCACACTGCCATTGCCGCTGGATATCCGGCTGATGAACATGACAGCAGCCTTGCTGGTGATGGCGTTCGTCTTGCTGATTCTCGGGGGCGGGGCCTGGTGGTTGTTGCGACACCCGGTGTTTGCGATCCAGGCGATCACCGTGCAGGGCGAGGTCACGCGCAACAACGCGGTGACCTTGCGGGCCAATGTGATGCCGCAATTGAGCGGCAACTTTTTCACCATCGATCTGAAACGCACACGCGAAGCCTTTGAGGCCGTGCCTTGGGTTCGGGGTGCTGTGGTGCACCGGGATTTTCCAAACAGCTTGAGGACGGTTCTGGTCGAGCACCAGCCCATGGCGCTTTGGGGCGATGAGGGCACCAACAAGATGGTGAACCAGCAGAGCCGCGTGTTTGAGGCGAATGTGGAAGACGTGGATGTGGAGCACTTGCCGCGCCTCAAAGGCCCGGATGCGCAGTCGCAGATGGTGGTACAGATGTACCGTGATTTGCTGCCGATTTTTGAGGCCATGGACATGGGCATTGAACAGCTTGAGCTGACGCCACGAGGCAGCTGGCGGGTGCTGACAGACGGTGGCGCACTGCTGGAGTTGGGACGGGGAACTGAAGCGGAAATAACAGCTCAGTTGAAATTGTTTTTCAAAACGCTCTCGCAGGTGACGGCCCGTTATGGGCGCACGCCGACCTCCCTGGCGGGGGCGGATTTGCGGCACAAAGATGGTTATGCCTTGCGCTTGCGTGGTGTGACCACGCTGGAAGCAGTGGGTCCCAAAAAGCCTTGAGTGATCAAGACAAAAGAATGAAACGGAAACGGTGATTCAAATGGCAAAAGAATACAAAGATTTGGTCGTGGGCTTGGACATTGGCACCTCCAAAGTGATGGCGGTGGTGGCCGAAGTGATGCCCGATGGCGGACTCAAAATCGCTGGCTTGGGGATTGCGCCGGGCAATGGCCTCAAGCGCGGCGTGGTGGTCAACATCGACGCCACGGTGCAAAGCATCCAGCAGGCGCTCAAAGAAGCCGAGCTGATGGCTGACTGCAAGATCACCCGCGTGAACGTGGGCATCACGGGCAGCCACATTCGCGGCATCAACTCCAGTGGCATGGTGGCCATCAAGGACAAGGAAGTCACCCAGGCCGATGTGGCTCGCGTGATGGAAACGGCCCGTGCCATCAACATCTCGACCGACCAGCGCTTGTTGTTGGTGGCCCCTCAAGAGTTCGTGATCGACGGTCAGGAAGTCAAAGAGCCCATTGGCATGAGCGGCATGCGCTTGGAAGCCAAGGTGCACATCGTGACGGGCGCACAAAGCGCGGCGGAAAACATCATCAAATGTGTGCGCCGCTGTGGCCTTGAGGTCGACCAGTTGCTGCTCAACCCGCAATCGTCGAGCTTGGCCGTGTTGTCCGAAGACGAGCGTGAATTGGGCGTGGTGTGTGTGGACATTGGCGCGGGCACCACCGATGTGGCGATCTTTGCCAACGGCTCGATCCGCCACACCGCGGTGATCCCGATTGCCGGAGACCTGATCACCAGCGACATCGCCATGGCCCTGCGCACCCCCACCAAAGATGCCGAAGACATCAAGGTTGAAAGCGGTTATGCCAAGCAGTTGCTGGCCGATCCGGATGCGCAAGTCGAAGTGCCTGGTCTGGGTGACCGGGGTCCGCGCATGCTGAGTCGCCAGGCGCTGGCCGGCGTGATTGAGCCGCGCATCGAAGAAATTTTCTCGTTGGTGCACCAAGTCATCCGCGAGTCGGGTTACGAAGAAGTGCTGTCCTCGGGCATCGTGCTCACGGGCGGCAGCGCGGTCATGCCGGGCATGGTCGAGTTGGGCGAAGATATTTTTCTCAAACCCGTGCGCCGTGGCCTGCCCAAATATGCAGGTGGCTTGGCCGACATGGTCAGCCAGCCCCGCGCAGCCACCGTGATGGGCTTGCTCGAAGAAGCCCGCTTGGCCCGTCTGCGCGGCTACAAAGTCACACAAAAGAAGAGTTCGGTGAACAACGCTTTTGGCCGATTCAAAGACTTCATCGTGGGGAACTTCTGATGAACTGGAAAAAACGCTTTCAGGCCAGAGGCAGCCCACCGACATGCCGACCGTGTCGATGTTGACACCCCTTTCCCGAACAAAAAAACGTATTTAGAAAATCCAAGCAACTGCAAACAATCTCAGGAGTAGCACCATGACCATCGAAATGATCCAAACCGAAGAATTCAACCAAGGCACCCAAATCAAAGTGATCGGTGTCGGCGGTGGCGGCGGTAACGCTGTCGAGCACATGATCGAGCGCCAAGTTCAAGGCGTTGAATTCGTCTGCGCCAACACCGATGCGCAAGCACTTGCGCGCAGTGCGGCACACCGCTTCATCCAACTGGGTCAAACCGGTCTGGGCGCTGGAAGCAAGCCCGAAAAAGGTCGCGAAGCCGCTGAGAGCGCCGAAGCCGACATCCGTGCCGCCATCGAAGGCGCGCACATGTTGTTCATCACCGCAGGCATGGGTGGCGGTACGGGCACGGGCGCAGCACCTGTGATCGCTCGCATTGCCAAAGAGATGGGCATTTTGACGGTGGGTGTGGTGACCAAGCCGTTTGAATTTGAAGGCGGTCGTCGCATGTCCAATGCCGATATCGGCATGCAGGAACTTGAAGCCAATGTCGATTCGCTGATCGTGGTGTTGAACGAAAAACTGCTGGAATTGCCCGGCGGCGAAGACATGACACAAGACGAGGCTTTTGCCCACGCCAACGATGTGTTGAAAAACGCTGTTGGCGGCATTGCCGAGATCATCAACGTGCCCGGCCATGTGAACGTCGACTTTGAAGACGTGCGTACCGTGATGGGCGAGCCAGGCAAAGCCATGATGGGCACAGCTGCAGCCAGCGGCCCGGATCGCGCCCGCATCGCGGCCGAGCAAGCCGTGGCTTGCCCGCTGCTCGAAGGTGTGGACTTGTCGGGTGCCAAGGGTGTGCTGGTGTTGATCAGTGCCGCCAAGGGGTCTTTGAAGTTGTCCGAGTCCAAGCAGGCGATGAACACCATCCGCGCTTACGCTTCGGAAAACGCCCATGTGATTTACGGCACAGCCTACGACGAAAGCCTGGGCGACGAGATCCGCGTGACCGTTGTGGCCACGGGCCTGTCCAAAGCCGGTGCACGCCGCACAGCGCCTCCCCTGCAAGTGTTGCGCACAGGTACCGACAACATGCCTTTCGCCATGGGTGGACATGACGCCGTAGCACCTTCGTTGAACACCCCATCGCCGTTGTCTGCCAGTGGCATGAACACACCCGCCATCTGGCGCAGCAACCGCACGCATGCGGCGGCCCGAGTTGATGGCATGGCCAACGCTGGCATGGACGACATCGAGATCCCCGCTTTCTTGCGCAAGCAAGCAGACTGATCTGCAGATCTGACGGTTATTTCAGGTGCTTTGGGGCCTGACGGGTGCTTGCCTGTCAGGCCTCTTTTTGCTTGAGTTCAAACGAGTGGGTGGCAGAGCTTTGGAAATGGCTTTGGGTATGGTCCGTCCCGGTATGTTCCCCGGGGCCGTCGGGCTCGTCGTCGCTTCGCGCCTCAATATCGCCCGCCAGCCCCGGAGAGCACACCGGGACTGGTGTGTTGGCAAAGTCGGCCCTAAGCGCCAAGTTCAATGCCTTGTCAGCACCACACAACCCCATGCAATTAAAATAATTCCATGCTCGCTCAACGCACCCTCAAAACCTTGACCAAAGCCGTCGGCGTGGGTTTGCACAGCGGCCAGCGTGTCGAGCTGACCCTGCGTCCCGCAGCCCCCGACACCGGCATTGTGTTTCGCCGGATCGACCTGCCTGAGCCGGTCGATATTCCCGTCAACGCTGAGGCGGTGACCGACACCCGCCTGGCCTCCACCATTTCGGCAGGTCAGGCCAAGGTCTTGACGGTCGAGCACCTGATGTCGGCCTGTGCCGGTTTGGGGATTGACAACTTGTATGTCGACATCACGGCCGAAGAGGTGCCCATCCTGGATGGTTCGGCTTCTTCGTTCGTCTTCTTGCTGCAAAGCGCAGGCGTGGTCGAGCAACAGGCTCCCAAGCGCTTTGTGCGCGTGCTCAAGCCTGTGGAAGTGTCTGAGGGCGAGGGCCAAAACATCAAGTGGGCGCGTTTGACGCCCTACCACGGCTACAAGCTGAGCTTCGAGATCGATTTCCGACACCCTGCCGTGGACTCGACCGGACAGCAGGTGGTGTTTGACATGTCCGAAGGTGTGTACGCCCGTGACATTGCCCGCGCCCGTACTTTTGGCTTCACCAAAGATGTGGAAATGTTGCGTGCCAACGGACTGGCTTTGGGGGGCGGCTTGGACAACGCCATCGTGATGGACGATTACCGGGTGCTCAATTCGGACGGTTTGCGCTACGACGACGAGTTCGTCAAACACAAGATCCTCGACGCGATGGGCGATTTGTACATTTTGGGCAAACCGTTGTTGGCCTCGTACAGCGCATTCCGTTCCGGTCATGCCATGAACAACCAGCTTCTGCGGGCCTTGCTGGCCCAGCCTGATGCTTATGACATCGTGAGCTTTGATCGGCCCAGCGAAGCGCCACGAGGCTTTGCTGCACTGCAGCCTGCCTGGTGAGCCGGCTTAACGCACGCGCCAAATTGACCTGGATCATGGCGTTTTGTCTGGTTTGGCCATGACCCGCACCACGCACCTGCTTTACCTGCACGGTTTTCGCTCATCGCCCCAGTCGATGAAGGCCCGAAAAATGGCGGAGATCGTGCAAAACCAGCACCCTGACGTGACTTGGTGGTGCCCGTCGTTGCCAGCTTCTCCCCGGCAGGCCATGGCCATGGTGCTGTCGGGCGTGTCGGCGTGGCCGCGCCAGCACATGGCGATCATCGGCTCCTCACTTGGTGGGTTTTATGCGGCTGTTCTGGCCCGGCAGCTGGGCTGCCCGGCTGTGTTGCTCAATCCGGCTGTGTATCCGTCGCGTGATTTGGCCCGCCACATTGGCGAACACCCTGCATGGCACGATCCCGCGCAAAAAATATTTTTTGAGGCGACGCACGTACAGGAATTGGTCGATCTGGAGGCCCTGACCCCGATCGACTCGAGCCATCCAGCCTCAAGCCTGGCGGTGATCGCCAAGGGGGATGAGGTGCTGGATTGGCGCGAAATGCTGGCCCGGCACGCATCGGGCCAAGTGCGCCTGTTGGAGGGCAGTGATCACGCGCTGAGTGATTTTGACGATGTCCTGCCAGAAATCTTGGAATTTCTTCACCTGGCCTGAGGCCCGGCCCCTGTCAAGGCGGCAGCGCATGGGAAAATCGGCCCATGTACGCATTATTTGAAGAAGCCGGCAAATTCATGGCCGGACGCATCCTGTCCGAAGCCGAGGCCTCCGCTCAGGTGGAGCTCGATTCGGGCAAACGGGTCAAAGTCAAGGCAGCGCAAATGCTGCTCAAGTTTGAAAAACCAAGTCCCGCTGCGTTGCTGAGCGAAGCAGCTGTCCTGAGCCAAAGCATTGAGCTGGAGCTGGCCTACGAATTTGCCTCGGACGAGGAATTCGGTTTTGCCGATCTGGCCAAAGATTACTTCAGCGAGGGTGCCAGCACGGTGCACCAGGTGGCCGCCTTGCTGCGCCTGCATGAAGCGCCGCATTATTTTCGCCGTGGTGGCAAAGGCCGTTACCGCAAAGCGCCGGCCGAAATCGTGCAACAGGCCTTGCTCGCGATCGAGAAAAAGAAGCAGCTTCAAGCGCAGATCGAGGCTTGGTCAGCCGAGTTGGTGGCCGGCGTGTGCCCGGCCCCGATCCGCGAACAGCTGTACAAAATCCTGTTCCGTCCCGACAAAAACACGCCCGAATACAAAGCCGTGGTTGAGGCCAGCAAAGCCAGCCAGACAGCGCCTTTGGACTTGTTGCAAAACGCTGGGGCCATCGCTTCGGCCTGGGATTTTCATTGGCAGCGTTTCTTGTTCGACCTTTTCCCCAAAGGCACGGGATTTCCGGCTTTGCAGGCTCCGGCCATCCACGACGAATTGCCGCTGGCGCCGGTGCAGGCTTTTTCGATCGACGATTCACACACCACAGAAATCGACGATGCTTTGTCCTTGCAAGGCTTGGGTACCGGCACCGTCACGGTGGGCATTCACATTGCCGCGCCCGGCCTGGCCTTGACGCCAGGCAGCGCCATCGACCAGTTGGGGCGTCAGCGTTTGTCCACGGTGTACATGCCGGGCTACAAGATCACCATGTTGCCCGACAGCGTGGTGCAGGCCTACACCCTGATCGAAGGCCGTGATTGCCCCGCGGTGTCTTTGTATGTGACCTTCAGTGAAGCCGATCTGGAAGTGCTGAAGACCGAAACGCGCGTGGAGCGGGTGTCCATTCTGGCCAACTTGCGCCACGACCAGCTTGACCAAACCATCACCCGAGAGTGGCTGGAAAGTGCCGAGGCTGAAACGCCCGCCGATTTGCCGGTGGACCGCCCCACGTTGGCGTTTTACTGGCGTCTGGCCCAAACCCTGAAAGCCCGACGAGAGGTGGTGCGCGGCAAGCCCGAGAGCTTCAACCGACCAGATTACAGCTTCAAGTTGGACCGACCCAGCAACGACGTGCCACCCACGGGCGAAGAGACGGTGTTGATCGGTGTGCGCCAGCGCGGTGCGCCGCTCGATCTGATGGTGGCCGAGGCCATGATTTTGGCCAACAGCACTTGGGGCCAGTGGATGGCCAGTTTTGGCGTGCCCGGTATTTATCGCAGCCAGGCCAGCATGGCGCCTGGCGTGAAGGTGCGCATGGGCACCAAGGCCTTGCCGCACGCCGGCATTGGCGTGCCCAGCTATGCCTGGAGCACATCGCCCCTGCGCCGCTACACCGACTTGGTCAACCAGTGGCAGATCATCGCGTGCGCGCGCCACGGCGCAACCGCGGCCTTGGCCGCGCCCTTCAAGCCGAAAGATGCCGAGTTGTTCTCCATCATCAGCGGCTTTGACGCGGCCTACAGCGCCTACAACAGCGTGCAGTCGAGCATGGAGCGTTACTGGACGTTGCGCCATGTCGAGCAGCAGGGCATTGAAGAGCTGGAAGCCAGCTTGGTCAAGGAGATGGGTGGCGGCAGCTGGTTGGTGCGGGCTGACAGTTTGCCGCTGATGTTCAGTGTGATGGGCGCCCAGGGTTTGATGCGCGGTGCGCGTGTGCGCGTCAAATTGGGGCAGGTCGACTTGATGGCACTGGATGTCAATGGCACGGTGACCGCGCACCTGGATGCGCCTGTGGTGTCGGCAGACCAAGAGAGCGACGAGGCAGAAGAAGACGAAGCCATGGCCGCAGGCCCACTCACCATCGCAGTCGATCTGAACGACAGCACGCAAAGCGATGGCGCTTGACGAGATTCAGCCCTTTGAAACAGGGCTTGTCTCGCGTCTGAAACGGGCGTTTACCCGCCACACCTTGTGGTGGGCCATCGGGTTTTCGGTGCTGCTTCATGCGGTGCTGATTGCTTGGCGCTTCGCTGATCCGGTCAGTTTCAATCGCGTGTTTGAAGACACGTCGCTGGAGGTGGTTTTGGTGAACGCCCGCAGCGACAGCCTCCCCGAGCGGGCGCAGGCCATTGCCCAGGTGCGGCTGTCGGGTGGCGGTCAAGCGCCTGGCTTGCAACGGGCCAGCACCCCTTTGCCACCTTCGGCCGTCAACGAATCGGGCACCGACATCGGGGCCATGCAGCGCCAGATTGAAGCGCTCAAGCTGCAGCAAATGCGCTTGTTGACCCAGCTTCAGCAAGAGTTGTCGGCCTTGACTCAGGAAAATACGGGCGAAGATGCCCAGGCACCTGAGCGTCAGGCCAGACAAGAGCGCCGGCAGCAATTGACCCGGCAATTGGCCCAGATCGAACCTCGGGTGGAAAAAACCCAAGGCGGCCCCCGCAAGCGGTACATCAGCCCAGCCACCCAAGAAGCGGTTTACGCCCTTTATTACGACAAATTACGGCGCACCATCGAAACGCGTGGCACCCTCAATTTTCCGCAGGTGGGCGGGCAAAAACTCTACGGGCAATTGAGCATGGTGATCACGGTCGATGGCCGTGGGCGACTGGTCCAGACCGAGGTGGTCAAGACCTCTGGTCAGCCTTTGCTGGACCAGCGGGCCGTAGCGATTGTGCGCAGTGCCGCGCCATTTGATGCGTTCAGCGCTAACATGCGGCGGCAGGCCGATCAGATTGTGGTGGTCACACGTTTTCAGTTCTCCAAAGATGGCAGCCTGGAAACGCGCATGTTGGCCGCACAACCCCGGCAGCCATGACCCGTTTGCCCTCTTTTTTAGACCATTCAGACAAAGGACATTGATGCGCGCTTTCGGACGTTGGTGTGTGCTGGTTTTGCTGGCTTGCTTGGCTTTGCAGGTGTTTTTTGCGTTGCGCATTGCCAGCATGGCGGTGTTGTCGCCTCAATCCACCAGCTTTGAACGCTCGCAGGTCTGGCAAATTGTGACCCGGCAAAGCCGACTGCCTTGGCGGCAGGAATGGGTCGACCGAAAAAGCATATCCCCCAGCTTGCAGCGGGCGGTGATCGCCTCGGAAGACAGCGTTTTCTCGCAACACGGCGGTGTTTGGTGGGAGTCTTTGGAAAAAGCCTGGGAAAAAAACGCCAAGGCCAAAGCCGTGGCCGAGCAACGTGCCCAGCGCCGACCCGATGCCAAGACACCTCACGTCAAAATTGTGGGCGGCTCGACCATCACCCAGCAATTGGCCAAAAACCTCTTTTTGTCTGGCGAGCGCACCTTGTTGCGCAAGGGCCAAGAGATGCTGATCACCCTGACCTTGGAGACCTTCCTGTCCAAGCAGCGCATTCTGGAGATTTACCTCAACAGCGTGGAGTGGGGGGAGGGGGTTTTTGGGGCCGAAGCGGCCGCGCAGCATTACTTCAGAAAAAGCGCCGCCCGTCTGAGCGACTGGGAGGCCGCTCGTTTGGCGGTCATGTTGCCCCGCCCTCGTTATTTTGAGCAGCGCGCGCAATCAGCCTATCTGGCCAGTCGGGCCGAAACCATCATGGCCCGCATGGGTGACGTGGTGTTGCCATGAGCACCTTGACCACACCTGCACCGCAAACCCTGCGTATTTTGGGCATCGACCCTGGCTTGCAGACCACCGGGTTCGGGGTGCTGGACATGACAGGCTCGCGCTTGCAGTACGTGGCCAGCGGCGTGATCGAGACCACTCGCGAGGAAATGGGCAACCTGCCCGCCCGCCTGAAGGTGATTTACGACGGCATCCGCGAAATTCACGCCCGTTACCAGCCCGATGTGGCGTCGGTCGAGATCGTGTTTGTCAACATCAATCCGCAAGCGACCTTGCTCCTGGGTCAGGCACGGGGTTGTTGTGTCACGGCTTTGGTGTCTTGCGACCTGCCGGTTGCCGAATACACGGCCTTGCAAATGAAGCAGTCGGTGACAGGTCACGGGCGTGCCGCCAAATCGCAGGTTCAGGAAATGGTCAAGCGCTTGCTGCAGCTGCCAGTGGTGCCGCGCCAGGATGCCGCCGATGCTTTGGGCATGGCCATCACGCATGCGCACGCCAGTCCGTCCATGAACAAACTGGCCGCCCAAGGCGTGCTCAATCGCAAAACCCATGGCATGTTCCGCAGCGGGCGAAGTCATTGACCTGATGGCCTGGCCCATTTTTAAATTCAGCCTGAGATAATCCGCGCCATGGGTTCCGTCATTCACAAACCGACGCTGTTTCAGCGTGTGCGCTATCTGCTCAAGGGCTTTGACGGCCCTTTGGCGTTCGCCGTGTTCATGCTCGCCTGCGCCGGCTTGTTGATCATGTTCTCGTCGGGTTTCGACCATGGCACCCGTTTTGTGGATCATGGCCGCAACATGCTGCTGGCGGGGGGCATCATGTTTGTGGTGGCCCAAATGCCGCCGCAAAAACTCATGGCCTGGGCTGTGCCCATTTACACCGTCGGGGTGGTTTTGCTGGTGGCGGTGGCCATTTTTGGCATCACCAAAAAAGGGGCTCGGCGCTGGGTCAATCTGGGGGTGGTGATCCAGCCGAGCGAAATTCTAAAAATCGCCTTGCCCTTGATGCTGGCCACCTGGTTTCAAAAACGCGAAGGGCAACTTCGGCCCTCGGATTTCGCCGTGGCCTTGCTCATCTTGGGGGTTCCGGTCGGCTTGATCATGAAGCAACCTGATTTGGGCACCTCTTTGTTGGTGTTGGCGGCGGGCTTGGCTGTGATTTTTTTTGCCGGACTGCAATGGCGCTGGATCTTGCCGCCTGTGGTCTTGGGCTTGGTCGGGGTGGTGGTGCTGGTGGCCATGGAGCCCACCTTGTGCGCCGATGGTGTGGACTGGCAGGTGTTGCACGAGTACCAGCGGCAGCGCGTTTGCACCTTGCTTGACCCCACGCGTGACCCCTTGGGCAAGGGTTTTCACATCATTCAGGGCATGATCGCCATCGGCTCAGGCGGATTTTGGGGCAAGGGCTTCATGCAGGGCACGCAGACGCACCTGGAGTTCATTCCAGAGCGCACCACCGACTTCATTTTTGCCGCGTATGGCGAAGAGTTTGGGTTCGTCGGCGGCTTGTTCCTGATTTTCTGGTTCTTCTTTTTGGTCTATCGGGCGCTGGTTATCGCGGCCGAGGCGCCCACGCTGTTCAGCCGTTTGCTGGCGGGCAGCATGGCCATGATTTTCTTCACCTATGCTTTTGTGAACATGGGCATGGTCAGCGGCATCTTGCCGGTGGTGGGCGTGCCATTGCCCTTCATCAGCTATGGCGGCACGGCCATGGTCACCCTGGGTTTGGCCTTGGGCATCTTGATGTCGATTGCGCGCGCCAAACAGTTGGTGCAGACCTGAGCCACGCAGCGGAGGCGACCAGCACGGCCCCATGTTGCGGGGATCACTGGCCCATGATCCACACGAAGATTTTTTGGGCTTCCGCTTGGCTGACCACGGGGCGCTCCCAGCCGTTCGGCATGGAGGTGGTGGAACCCCAGTGCTGACCGCCTTGCTGTGTGCCATACAGGATGGTGGTGGTCAGCATCTTTTCTGCCACCGAGTTGCCGTTCCAGCGAAAGGCAATGCGCTTGAACGAGGGGCCGATCATGTCTTTGTCGACGGCATGGCATTGCAGACACTGTTTTTCCTGAACGAGCGCGAGGTTGGCGAAAGCGGGGGCGCTGGCGAGCAGTGCCATGATGAGTCCGACACGTGGGATCTTGGCCATGAAAATCTCCTAGGGTGGTGAATGCCAGCCCCCATTTAGTCAGCGTGCCCCATAACCGTCTGTGTGTTGCACCTCCGTTTCACATGAGTACCCCGGCTTCATGCGTCGTTTGATGCAAGCGACGCCTCCTGGGGCGCTGTACGACGTGGCTCAAGCGCAAGCCACTAAAGAGCACGCAGGCAAGGGGTTTGCTCAGTGCCTACAATGCTTCCCATGATTTCACGCGAACCTACCATCGAACGCCTGGCCACTGCCAGGGCCCTTTTGCTCGAACCCTTTGGCTTGGATGAAACCCACCTGAGCCGGGCGCTGGCCGCCATCAAGGCGCACCAGGTCGATGACGCTGACTTGTATTTTCAGTACACCCGCTCCGAAGGCTGGAGCCTGGAAGAGGGCATCGTCAAGACCGGCAGCTTCAGCATCGACCAAGGCGTGGGTGTGCGGGCTGTGTCAGGCGAAAAAACCGCGTTTGCCTACTCGGACGACATTTCCGAAGCCTCCTTGATGGACGCTGCGCTGACCGTGCGCACCATCGCGCAGGCCACGCAAAACAAGCGCATCAAGGTGCCTGCCCGCAAAATCTCTGCCAGCCGTTCGCTCTACCCTTCGCTGGACCCGATGTCCACGCTGGACAGCACGGCCAAGGTCAATCTGCTCGGTCGTGTCGAGAAAATGGCCCGCGCCAAAGATCCCCGTGTGGTGCAGGTCATGGCGGGCTTGGCCACCGAGTACGACGTGGTCATGGTCGCCCGTGCCGACGGCACACTGGCCGCCGATGTGCGTCCCTTGATTCGCCTCTCGGTCACGGTCATTGCCGAGCAAAACGGCCGCCGTGAAGTGGGCAGTGCTGGCGGTGGCGGTCGCTTTGGCCTGGCTTACTTTGACGATGCCATGGTCGAGAGCTACGTTCAAGAAGCCGTGTCGGCCGCGCTCATCAACCTCGAGGCCCGTCCTGCGCCTGCAGGTGAGATGACGGTGGTGCTGGGCAATGGTTGGCCTGGCGTGCTGCTGCACGAAGCTGTGGGCCACGGTCTGGAAGGCGACTTCAACCGCAAAGGCTCTAGCGCCTTCAGCGGCCGCATCGGCCAGCGCGTGGCGGCCAAGGGCGTGACGGTGCTGGACGACGGCACCATGGCCGACCGTCGTGGCTCGCTGAATGTGGACGACGAGGGCCATGCCAGCCAAAAGAACGTGCTGATCGAAGATGGCATCCTGCGCGGCTACATCCAGGATTCGATGAACGCCCGACTGATGGGCGTCAAGCCCACGGGCAACGGCCGCCGCGAAAGCTACGCCCATGTGCCCATGCCACGCATGACCAACACCTACATGCTGGGCGGCGACAAAACCCCCGAAGAAATCGTGGCCAGCATCAAAAAAGGCCTGTACGCCACCAACTTTGCGGGCGGGCAGGTGGACATCACCAGTGGCAAGTTCGTGTTTTCGGCCAGCCAGGCTTACTGGGTGGAAAACGGCAAGATTCAATACCCCGTCAAAGGCGCCACCTTGATCGGCAGCGGACCCGAATCGCTCAAGAAGATCAGCATGATCGGCAACGACATGAAGCTCGACTCGGGTGTGGGCACCTGTGGCAAAGAGGGCCAGAGCGTGCCGGTGGGCGTGGGTCAGCCGACTTTGCGCATCGACGGCTTGACTGTCGGTGGCACGGCCTGAGCATGGGCCTGAGCTGATGTCGCTTGGCGGGTCTCGGGGTTTGTCCCTGTGCCCGCTTGTCAGAAACCGTCATTCAGCTGTGCTACATTGAACCCATGTCTTCGCGCATCGCCTTTTACTTTTTTTATTTTTGGTTCTCAGTCCCCGGCGGACGAGAGGCGAGCGCATAAGCACCCGAACATCTCGATACATACCGCCGGAGCCTCAAAGCCCGGCGGTTTTTTTTCACCTGTTTTTTTCAATCTGAGGAGTCCACGATGAACGCCAAAACCACAGCCCCAGACGCTGGGTATCCGAATGCTGTTGACCGCACCGGCCAGACCGACGACGAACGCATCAAGGACATCACCGTGCTCCCACCGCCCGAACATTTGATTCGGTTTTTCCCGATTGCCGGCACCGCCACGGAAACCCTGATTTCCAAAACCCGCCAATCGATCGCCAACATCGTGCACGGCAAGGACGATCGCTTGCTGGTCATCATCGGCCCTTGCTCCATCCACGATCCGGCGGCGGCACTTGACTACGCCCGCCGCCTGAAGCCCTTGCGTGAAAAATACGCCGACACGCTCGAAATCGTGATGCGCGTGTACTTCGAAAAACCCCGCACCACCGTGGGCTGGAAGGGGCTGATCAACGACCCCTACCTCGACGAGAGCTACCGCATCGACGAAGGCCTGCGCATCGCACGCCAGTTGCTGATCGAGATCAATCGCCAGGGCCTGCCCGCAGGCAGTGAGTTTCTGGACGTGATCTCGCCTCAGTACATCGGCGACCTCATCAGTTGGGGTGCTATCGGTGCGCGCACGACGGAAAGTCAAGTGCACCGCGAGCTGGCTTCGGGTTTGTCGGCCCCCATCGGCTTCAAAAATGGAACGGACGGCAACATCAAAATCGCGACCGACGCGATCCAGGCCGCAGCGCGTGGGCACCACTTTTTGTCGGTCCACAAAAACGGCCAGGTCGCCATCGTGCAGACGCAGGGCAACAAAGATTGCCATGTGATTTTGCGGGGCGGTAAGGCCCCCAACTACGATGCCGAAAGCGTTGCAGCTGCGTGCAAGGAGCTCGAAGCGGCCAAGCTGCCGGCCACCTTGATGGTGGACTGCAGCCATGCCAACAGCAGCAAAAAACACGAGCGTCAGATCGACGTGGCCAAAGACATCGCGGTGCAGATCAGCGGCGGCTCACGCCAGGTGTTTGGCGTCATGGTCGAGAGCCATTTGGTGGACGGCGCCCAGAAGTTCACCCCCGGCAAGGACGATGTGTCGAAACTGACCTACGGCCAGAGCATCACCGACGCCTGCATCGGCTGGGACGACAGCGAAGGCGTGCTGCAAGTGCTGTCGGATGCGGTGAAGGTTCGGCGCGCCCGCTGACCTTCGCGAGCGGGGGCTTGCTCCCGCGAAAGACCCGGCGGTTCAGTGGGTTTGCAGGGCTTGCAGGGCTTGCAGCAACTTGGCATGAATGCCGCCAAACCCGCCATTGCTCATGCACAGCAAATGGTCGCCGGGCTGCACTTGCGCCAGCACTTGGGCAATCACCTCATCAATGTTGGCGCCCACTTGCGCTCTCGAGCCCATGGACGCGAGGGTGGCTTGGGCATCCCAGTCCAGCCCACCCGAATGGCAAAAGGCCAGGTCGGCTTCTTCCAGGCTCCAGGGCAGTTGGGCTTTCATGGTGCCAAGCTTCATCGTGTTGCTGCGTGGCTCGAAAATCGCCAGGATCCGGGCCTTGCCCACCTGGCGGCGCAGGCCATTGACGGTGGTGCGAATGGCGGTGGGGTGGTGGGCAAAGTCGTCATAGACGGTGATGCCACCTCCTTCAAATGGGACGGTGCCGCGCACTTCCATGCGGCGTTTGACATTTTCAAACGTGGCCAGTGCTTGCGCCGCTGTGGCGGGGCTCACGCCCACATGCTCGGCTGCGGCGATGGTGGCCAGTGCGTTGAGTTGGTTGTGCAGACCGCCGATGGTCCATTGCACATCGGCCACCGTTTTTCCGGCTTGAAGCACATTGAAATCCGACGGTTCTCCTTCGGCAACAAAGTCGCTGACGGTTGAGCCAAACGTGCGTACTTCGCTCCAGCAGCCTTGCGCCAGCACGCGGGTCAGGCTTTCTTCCAACCCGTTGACGACCACGCGGCCCGAGCCGGGCACGGTGCGCACCAGGTGGTGGAACTGACGCTCGATGGCGGCCAGGTCATCAAAGATGTCGGCGTGATCAAACTCCAGGTTGTTCAGGATCGCGGTGCGCGGGCGGTAGTGCACGAATTTGCTGCGCTTGTCGAAAAATGCCGTGTCGTATTCGTCTGCTTCTATGACGAAATACTTTCCACCACCGAGCCGCGCCGAGACGCCGAAGTTGAGTGGCACGCCACCCACCAGAAAGCCCGGTTGCAGTCCAGCTTGCTCCAACACCCATGCCAGCATCGAGGTGGTGGTGGTTTTACCGTGGGTTCCCGCCACCGCCAGCACATGCTTGCCTTGCAGCACGTGCTCGGCCAGCCATTGCGGGCCGCTGGTGTAGGGGGCGCCAGTCTCCAGAATGGCTTCCATCAGAGGAAATTTGGGGTTGCCATCGCCTAAGCGAGCACGGCTGACGACGTTGCCAATCACGTACATGTCGGGCTTGAGGTTCATCTGATCAACGCCAAAGCCTTCGATCAGGTCGATTCCCAAGGCCCGAAGTTGGTCGCTCATGGGCGGGTAAACGCCTGCGTCACAGCCCGTGACCCGATGACCGGCTTCGCGTGCCAGTGCTGCCAAACCACCCATGAAGGTGCCACAAATGCCCAGAATATGAATATGCATAGGGGGATTTTAGGGGGCAGCCACCCGAGCCTCGCATTCACACGGGCACAATCGACGCCCATGAACGATGTCGCTCTTGAAATCGCTGCCACCGCTGCTCGTATGGTGGTCGAAGAAGGCTTGGCCTTTGGCCCGGCCAAGCACCGAGCACTCAAAGAGCTGGGCTTGCCCAGCCGCACCGCCTTGCCAACGAATGATGTGGTCGAGGCCGAGGTGCGCGACTACATCGCCCTGTTTTGCGCCGACACACAACCTGGGGAGTTGCAGGCTTTGCGCGAATTGGCGCAGGTCTGGATGCAGCGACTGGCCGAGTTTCGCCCGCATTTGGGTGGTGCGGTGTGGCAAGGCTGGGCCACGCGTTTGTGTGACATCGACTTGGCCTTGTTTTGTGATGACCCTAAGTCGGCCGAAATCGCGTTGATTAACCGGAACGAGCGCTACGAAGTCCAGACGGTCCGTGGTCTGCATGGGGACGATGTGGATGTGCTGAGCGTGCACAGTTTTTGTGAAGCTTTGAACGAAGACGTGGGGGTGCACCTGCGCATTTACGACCTGGACGATCTGCGCGGTGCTCTGTTGCCTGATGCCCAAGGCCGCTCGCCCAGAGGGGATTTGGCGTCATTGAAGCGGCTCTTGGCAGCATGAATGACAATTTGTACATGAACAATCAAAGCTATGGCGCTTCGAGGCGCAACCTGGTTTTAGGTGCTGGTGCAGCGGCTGCCGTGGCCGGCGCTGGGCTGGCCATGTGGCGTTACGCGCCTCAAGCGGTTTCTGACGCGGCGATCCACCCGTTTTGGGCACAGCAGTTTGAAACCCCATCGGGAGAGATGCTGGGAATGGCCGGATTCAAGGGGAAGCCGTTGTTGCTGAACTTTTGGGCCACTTGGTGCCCCCCTTGCATCGATGAGTTGCCCATGATTGACGCTTTTTGGCGTGAACATGCTGCCAACGGTCATCAAGTGGTCGCGGTGGCCATCGACCAGCCCAGTGCTGTGCGCCGCTTTTTGGTGCGCCAGCCGTTGGGCTTCCCCATCGCCATGGCCGGTCTTGCGGGGACCGATCTGTCCAAATCATTGGGCAATGCTGCGGGTGGGTTGCCGTTTACGGTATTTTTCAAGGCAGATGGCAGTATTTGGCGACAAAAGATGGGGCAGCTGTCGCAAGATGACTTGGTCCAATGGCGCGCTGCTGCTGCTTGACCTCGGCAGCGGCTTGTTTGGCCGTGGTTTTGACCAACAATTCGAGCGAATTTTTGTGAATTAAAGCTTCTGCGGCGCTGAATAGGTGCAGTTTTGAGCTGTTTTGATGAAAATTGGTGTAAATTCGATCCATTACATGTGCTTACAGCAATGGAGGATCTATGGATTTGCGCAAACTGAAAACACTGATTGACTTGGTATCGGATTCCAATGTCTCGGAACTCGAAATCACCGAAGCCGAAGGCAAGGTTCGTATTGTCAAAAGCATGGGTGTTGCTGCACCCATGGTGATGCAACAAGCGGCACCCGTGGCCATGATGGCGGCACCCGTCGCTGCTGCTGCGCCTGCAGAGCTGCCTGCCGCGCCAGCCGGTCACCCCGTCAAATCGCCCATGGTCGGCACGTTCTATCGCTCTTCCAGCCCTGGTGCTGCGCCCTTCATCCAGATCGGCTCAGTGGTCAAGGAGGGTGACACTTTGTGCATCATCGAAGCCATGAAAATTCTCAATGAGATCGAATCCGACAAGGCCGGCACTGTGACGCAAATCCTGTGCGAAAACGGCCAGGCGGTTGAATACGGTCAGCCTTTGTTCATCGTCGAATAAGCAAACGGGGATTTCATGTTCAAGAAAATCCTGGTAGCCAACCGCGGTGAGATCGCTTTGCGCATCCAGCGCGCATGCCGAGAGTTGGGTGTCAAAGCGGTCATGGTGTACTCCGAGGCCGACAAAGACGCTAAATACGTGAAGTTGGCCGAAGAAGCGGTTTGCATTGGCCCTGCTGCTTCTGCTCTGAGCTATCTCAATATGCCCGCCATCATTTCGGCTGCCGAAGTGACCGATGCCGAGGCGATTCATCCTGGCTACGGGTTTTTGAGCGAGAACGCCGACTTCGCCGAGCGCGTCGAAAAAAGCGGCTTCCAGTTCATTGGACCCACGCCCGAGTCAATTCGCATCATGGGTGACAAGGTCTCTGCCAAGCAAGCCATGATCCGTGCGGGTGTGCCTTGCGTGCCTGGCTCTGAGGGTGAATTGCCCGATGATCCGGTTCAAATTCGACGCATTGCCAAATCGGTGGGTTACCCCGTCATCATCAAGGCTGCCGGTGGTGGTGGTGGTCGTGGCATGCGCGTGGTACATACCGAAGCGGCCCTGATCAATGCGGTTCAGATGACCAAGGCCGAAGCCGGTGCTGCTTTTGGCAACCCTGCGGTCTACATGGAAAAATTCCTGCAGAACCCAAGGCACGTCGAAATCCAGATCCTGGCTGACAAGCACAAGAATGCGGTTTACTTGGGCGAGCGCGACTGCTCCATGCAGCGGCGTCACCAAAAAGTGATCGAAGAAGCGCCTGCGCCGGGCATTCCTCGCAAGCTGATCGAGAAAATTGGTGAACGCTGCGTGGCTGCCTGCAAGAAGATCAATTACCGCGGTGCCGGTACTTTTGAGTTTTTGTACGAGAACGGTGAGTTTTATTTCATTGAGATGAACACCCGCGTGCAGGTCGAGCATCCGGTGACCGAATGGGTCACGGGCGTGGACATCGTGAAGACACAGATCATGGTGGCAGCCGGCGAAAAACTGCCCTTCACGCAAAAACAAATCGAAATCCGTGGCCATGCCATCGAGTGCCGCATCAACGCTGAAGACCCCTTCAAGTTCACGCCATCGCCTGGTCGCGTGACGTCTTGGCACATGCCCGGCGGGCCGGGTGTGCGGGTGGATTCACACGTTTACAACAACTACTTCGTGCCCCCGAACTATGACTCGATGATCGGCAAGTTGATTGTTCACGGCGACACCCGTGAGCAGGCCTTGGCCCGCATGCAGACCGCCTTGAATGAGACGGTGATCGAAGGCATCAACACCAACATCCCGCTGCACCGCGAGCTGATGGTGGATGCCAAGTTCATGCAAGGTGGCACCAACATCCACTACCTTGAACACTGGCTGAGCCAGCACAAACGCTGAGACTGTATGTTTGAACTGAGCTTGCTGTGTCCGGAAGACCGGGTTGACGTCTTGAGCGACGCGTTGGATGCCCTCGACGCCTTGAGCGTGTCGGTCGAAGATGCCGATGCCCAAACCCCTGCAGAGCAGGCCTTGTTTGGTGAGCCCGGCATGCCACCCCCCAAAGACGGTTGGCAGCGTTCGCGCATGGTGGCCTTGTTTGCACAAGAGTCTCAAGCCCAAGAAGCGGTTCAGTTGTTGTCGGCACAAGACTTTTTTGAAGGCTGTCGTGTCGTGGGTGTTCAAGCCGTTGCCGATCAGGACTGGGTGCGTTTGACCCAGTCGCAGTTCGCGCCGGTTGAAATCACCCCCGATTTTTGGATTGTGCCCACCTGGCACGAGCCGCCAGCACAGGCGAGGCAGATCATTCGTTTGGACCCCGGCCTGGCTTTTGGTACAGGCACGCATCCCACAACGCGCATGTGTTTGCGTTGGATTGCACAGCACGGCGTGCAAGGTCAACGTGTTCTGGATTACGGTTGCGGATCAGGCATTTTGGCCATCGGTGCTGCGAAATACGGTGCCCTGAACATCGATGCAGTGGACATTGACGAGGCGGCTGTGACGTCCACGGTCTTGAACGCCGAAGCCAATGGCGTTGTCCTGCTGGCTGGCTTGCCTGACAAAGCAAAAGGGCAGTACCAAACGGTGCTCGCCAATATTTTGGCCACACCACTCAAAGTGTTGGCTCCGCTGTTGTGTTCTTATGTGGCCTCGGGCGGTTCCTTGGTGCTTGCGGGCATCCTGGAGCGCCAGGCCGATGAACTCAAGGCCGCTTATGCACCGTGGATTGAACTCGTGGTTGCTGACAGCGAAGACGGCTGGATACTGATGACCGCGACATCGCCTGCCGCTTCGGCTTGAGCACCACAGTGCAGACGTGGGCCATGATCCTGAACTTGTCATGAGCTGGATTACCCGCTGCCCGGCATGCGGCACAAGCTACAAAGTGGTGTCCGATCAGATCAAGATCGCGCAAGGCTGGCTGCGCTGCGGACAATGCCAACATGCTTTCGACAGCACAGGGTTGCTGGTGGCATGGCCCGACCTCATTCCAAGTGCCTTTGGTGTGATGCCTGTGCAAGAAATCGATGACCGCTTGGTGATCGAACAATTGTTAAAACAGGAAGACCGTTCGCCGCCCCAGTCCCCGCCCCCGTCGCCATCAGCGGTTGTGGCCTCCTTTGAAGAAGCGCTGTCGACTTTCAGCCCGCAGCTTCCCTCGGTTTTGCCGCCCGAAGCCTTGCCTGCGCTTTCGGGGGAATCGGTTCTGTCCGCCACACACCTGACGGCATCACACCCACCGCGATATTGGTGGCCGATCTCGGCTGTGCTTGCGCTGCTGTTGGCGCTTGCGCTCCAGTGGCTCTGGATTGAGCGGCATATGCTGGCTGCAACGCAGCCGAGTGTTGCGCGCGTTTTGCATGCGGCCTGTCGTTTTCTCGGTTGCGAGATCTCGCCAGTGCAAGTTCGCGATGGTGTGGCGATAGAGAACTCCAGTTTGACGCCGACCGACGGTGGTTTTTTGCTCAGCTGGACTGTCCGCAACGCCACATCGCATGCCTTGCAGATGCCGGCACTGACGTTGACGCTGCTGGATGCGCAAGACAAAGTCCTTGTGCGGCGTGTGTTGTTGGTGGCACAACAGGGTGCGCCGGGTGCTTTGGCCCCTGGTCAAGTTTGGGATGGCCAGCTGAATCTCTCCCCCGAAGATGGCTTAGCGCCATCGGGTTATCGGCTTTTCAGCTTCTACCCCTGAGCCCTGCGGCTTGAATGCCCGTATCCTGCGCGGCACCTGAAGGCCGCCCACAAAAAAGCCCAACACCGTTTCCAGTATTGGGCTCTAGCGCTACTTGCGTCTAACGGTTGAATCAGGGCTTGGCGGCCGAAGGAAACGGCCATGCAGCTTGTGGATTCAGTGTTGTCTGTGCAGCGGGGGCAGCGGGTGCTTTAGATGCCTTCTTTGCAGCAGGTTTTTTAGCAGCTTTTTTCACAGCCGGCTTTTTGGCGGCTGGCTTTTTAGCGGCGGTTTTTTTAGCAGCTGCTTTTTTAGCTGGAGCAGCTTTCTTTGCGGCTGGCTTTTTAGCGGCAGCAGCTTTTTTGGCGGCTGGCTTTTTAGCGGCAACGGCTTTTTTAGCTGGAGCAGCTTTTTTGGCGGCTGGCTTTTTAGCTGCTGCTACTTTTTTAGCGGCTGGCTTTTTGGCTGCAACGGCTTTTTTAGCTGGAGCTGCTTTTTTAGCGGCTGGCTTTTTAGCTGCTGCTACTTTTTTAGCGGCTGGCTTTTTGGCAGCGACAGCTTTTTTAGCTGGAGCAGCTTTCTTCGCTGCGGGTTTCTTGGCTGCGGCTACTTTTTTAGCAGCAGGTTTCTTGGCCACAACGGCCTTCTTTGCGGGAGCAGCTTTTTTTGCCGCTACTTTTTTTGCAGTTGCCATGATTTTCTCCTTGATCAAGTTGAGAACTCAACGAAAAGGGAACGCTTGGTGCTTGTTGGTTTGCACAAAGCGATCCATGGTGCTGAGGAATCCCCCAACACCATGAACGCGGGAAAGCCACACGGCTCAATGCTTGAATGCATTGTGGCGTGTGGCTTGAAAAGGGGTTTCATTCGAGGGGTGTTCAGAAGATCAGTCCCAGGACAACGCCCCGCCAGATTGGTATTCGATGACCCGGGTTTCAAAGAAGTTGCGTTCTTTTTTCAGGTCAATCATTTCGCTCATCCACGGGAACGGATTCTCTTCGTTCGGGAAAAGCGCCTCCAAGCCAATTTGGGTGGCACGGCGGTTGGCAATGTAGCGCAAGTAGCCTTTGAACATGGATGCGTTCATGCCCAGCACGCCACGTGGCATGGTGTCTTCGGCATAGCGATACTCGAGCTCGACCGCTTTGATGAACAGCTCTTTGATTTCGGCCTTGAACTCGGCGGTCCACAGTTGGGGATTTTCGAGTTTGACGGTGTTGATCAGGTCAATGCCGAAATTGCAATGCATCGATTCGTCGCGCAGGATGTACTGGTACTGCTCGGCCGCGCCCGTCATCTTGTTTTGGCGACCCAAGGCCAAAATTTGCGTGAAGCCCACGTAGAAGAACAGGCCTTCCATCAAGCAGGCAAACACGATCAAAGACTTGAGCAAGGTCTGGTCGGTTTCCAGGGTGCCGGTCTTGAAGTTCGGGTCCATGATCACGTTGATGAACGGGATCAGGAACTCGTCCTTGTCGCGGATGGACTGGACTTCGTTGTAGGCGTTGAAGATTTCACTTTCATCCAGACCCAGCGATTCCACAATGTATTGGTAGGCGTGGGTGTGGATGGCTTCTTCGAAGGCCTGACGCAGCAAAAACTGACGGCACTCGGGCGCTGTGATGTGGCGGTAGGTGCCCAGCACGATGTTGTTGGCAGCCAGCGAGTCGGCTGTGACGAAGAAGCCCAGGTTGCGCTTGACGATGCGGCGTTCGTCTTCGGTCAGACCGTTGGGGTCTTTCCACAAGGCGATGTCGCGGTTCATGTTCACTTCCTGCGGCATCCAGTGGTTGGCGCAGGTGGCCAGGTATTTTTCCCAAGCCCATTTGTATTTGAAGGGAACCAGCTGGTTCACGTCGGTCCGACCATTGATGATGCGTTTGTCGGCCGCATTCATGCGGCGTGGGCTGGCTGTTGAAGATGCAGCAGCAGACGCTGTGGTTTCATCAGCGCCAGAAAAAGAGGGCATCGCAGGTTGCGATGCAGGTTTGACTTGTTCGTCCCAGGACAACATAAAAAATTCCAGTTCTCAAATTATGAAAGCAAGCGCACGAAATTCAAAGAAGCGATTCACTTTTTCGACACGCACAACTGTGAAGTGTTGTTCAATTGCATCGCACTTGGCTTGTCACAGCAAAGTGCAATGCTTTTTAGATCACTGGCAAGCTTCACAACCTGGATCATCGATCGCGCAAAACTTGACGTCGGTGGCTGGTGTCGCGTTCATTTGCGCTTGTGCTGAAGCTGCTGCGGCGTCCAATGCACTCATGCTTGAAGATGGCGCACCCGATGAAGAGACTGCGTTGTGTGAGCCGGCTTGCACGGTTGATTTTTCCACTTGCGTAGCGCTGGATGTGCGCAGGTAGTAGGTGGTTTTGAGACCGCGCAACCAAGCCAGTTTGTAGGTGTCATCCAGCTTTTTACCCGACGCGCCTGCCATGTAGATGTTCAAGGATTGCGCTTGGTCAATCCACTTCTGACGGCGTGCAGCCGCTTCGACCAGCCACGTGGTTTCAACTTCAAACGCAGTGGCGTAAAGCGCTTTTACTTCTTGAGGGACGCGATCGATGGGGCGCAGTGAACCATCAAAGTGCTTCAGATCCATGACCATCACGTCATCCCACAGGCCCAAGCGCTTCAAGTCGCGCACCAGGTAGCCGTTGATCACAGTGAATTCACCTGACAAATTGGACTTGACCGACAGGTTACCAAAGCAAGGCTCGATCGAGGCATCGACACCAATGATGTTGGAGATGGTGGCGGTGGGCGCAATGGCCACGCAGTTGGAGTTGCGCATGCCGTCCGCTGCGATTTTCTTGCGCAGAGTGTCCCAGTCCAGTGTCGAAGAGCGGTCGACTTCGACATAACCACCGCGCTCACGCTCCAGCAGTTCCAGTGTGTCCAGCGGCAAAATGCCTTGGTCCCACAGTGAGCCTTTGTAGGTGGCGTATTGACCACGCTCTTTGGCCAGTTCGGTTGATGCCCAGTATGCGTAGTAGCAAATCGCTTCCATCGACTGGTCGGCGAACTCCACAGCCGCTTGTGAGGCGTAAGGGATGCGCATTTCGTACAGCGAATCCTGGAAACCCATCAATCCCAGACCGACAGGGCGGTGGCGCATGTTGGAATCACGGGCTTTCTTGACGGCGTAGTAGTTGATGTCGATCACGTTGTCCAGCATGCGCATGGCGATCGTGATGGTCTTTTTCAGTTTGTCGTGGTCAATGACTTTGCCGGTGGGGCTGTCTTTGAGGTGGCGCGACAGGTTGACCGAGCCCAAATTGCACACGGCGGTTTCGGTGTCGCTGGTGTTAAGCGTGATCTCGGTGCACAGGTTGGACGAGTGCACCACGCCGACGTGCTGCTGTGGTGAGCGCACGTTGCAAGGGTCTTTGAATGTGATCCAGGGGTGGCCGGTTTCAAACAACATCGACAGCATCTTGCGCCACAGGTCGGTCGCAGGCACGGTCTTGCTGGGTTTGATCTCGCCGCGCTCGGCTTTTTGTTCGTAAGCCACATAGGCTTTTTCGAAGGCCAAGCCGAACAGGTCGTGCAGGTCAGGCACATCGGAGGGCGAGAACAAGGTCCAGCTGCCTTTTTCCATGACGCGGCGCATGAACAGGTCGGGGATCCAGTTGGCCGTGTTCATGTCGTGCGTGCGGCGACGGTCATCGCCCGTGTTTTTGCGCAGTTCCAGAAACTCTTCGATGTCCAAGTGCCAGGTTTCCAGATAAGTGCAGACCGCACCTTTGCGCTTGCCGCCTTGGTTCACGGCCACAGCCGTATCGTTCACGACTTTCAGGAAAGGCACAACGCCTTGCGACTCGCCGTTGGTGCCCTTGATGTGCGAGCCCATGGCGCGCACGCGGGTCCAGTCGTTGCCCAAGCCGCCGGCAAATTTGGACAGCAAGGCGTTTTCTTTGATGGACTCGTAAATGCCATCCAAGTCGTCTGGCACGGTGGTCAGGTAGCAGCTTGACAGTTGTGAGCGCAAGGTGCCGCTGTTGAACAGCGTGGGCGTGGAGGACATGAAGTCAAACGAAGACAGGATTTCGTAGAACTCGATGGCACGGGCTTCACGGTTGATTTCGTTGAGCGACAGGCCCATGGCGACGCGCATGAAAAACGCTTGCGGCATCTCAATGCGGTTCTTGCGAACGTGCAAAAAGTAGCGGTCATACAGGGTTTGCAGACCCAGGTAATCAAATTGCAGGTCGCGCTCTGGCTTGAGGGCCGTGGCCAGTTTAGCCAGGTCAAATTGCAACAGTTTTTCATCAAGCAGGTCGTTGTCCACGCCTTTTTGGATGAATTTCGGGAAGTAGTTGATGTACTCCTCGGCCATTTGGTCCTGAGTCACTTCCTTGCCCAAAATTTCCTTGGCAATGGTGTGCATCAACAGGCGGGCGGTGACGTAGGTGTAGTCCGGGTCTTTTTCGATCAGCGTGCGCGAAGCCAGGATGGACGCTTTGTAAACCTCTTCCATGGGCACACCGTCGTACAGGTTGCGCATGGTTTCGGCCACGATGGGCTCAGGGCTGACATCTTTGCCCAAACCGGCACAAGCGTTGACCATCAGGGATTTGAGGTAATCCAGATCCAACGCGACACGCTGGCCGCCATCAATGACGTGCAGACGAGGCTCGGCGGTTACGGGGGCCGTTTCTTGTTGATGCTGGGCGCGCTCTTGTGTGCGACGCTCGCGGTACAGCACATAAGCGCGTGCGACTTCGTGGTTGCTGCTGCGCATCAAGCCCAATTCAACTTGGTCTTGCACGTCTTCAATGTGGAAGGTGCCGCCGCCTGGACGTGAACGAACCAAAGCACGGACCACGTTTTGGGTCAACTCTTCGACCACTTCACGAACGCTGGCCGATGCGGCACCTTGCGTGCCGTGTACAGCCAAGAACGCCTTCATCAGTGCCACGGCGATTTTGTTCGGCTCGAAAGGCACCACAGCGCCATTGCGGCGAATGATCTGGTAGTGGGCCAGTGCTTGCAGGCCGGGAACGCTGTTTTGTCCTGCTTCAGGCTGGCGCATCAGGGCTGGTGATGGTGTGGCGATGTTTTGGTCTGTTTGCATGGTCATTTCTTTGAATTTTGATGATCTTTGGGTCCGGGGCAAGGCGCTTGAGCGGACATTTCGTTAGGGTGTGAAAATTTGTAATAGACACTATATCTGGTGTCTGACATCTGCACAAGCCACTACAGGTAGTGTACCGGGCCGTTTTGCCCGCTTGCTCGAAATGGGCAAATAAATGTCTGGCCAGCCGTTTGGGCCTGTGTCTTTCATGTTCTGAAAAGATGCCCGCAAAGGCTTGTTTTTTCAGGCTTTCAAGCGGCCAATTCAGGCCCTATGCGGCTAGCCGAGCACATTTCGCTTTGAAAGCCTTGATTTGAGTGCTCGCTGGAGTGCGGGTGGACAGTCGGCCTGAAACGCGCCGCCCATTTTTGGTGCAGGGCGATACCGTGAAAATATTTTTCTGCCGTGGCTAGCAGGCCGAAATCAGGGAAAAACCTGAGGCGAAAAATCCAACAGTCGCTTCATGTGCGCCCAGTCGAAGCCGGGGCCTGGGTCTTGTTTGCGACCGGGGGCAATGTGTTCGTGCCCGGCAATGTGTGCGATGGGGTAGTTGCAGCGCAGCTCATGGCACAGCTGGGCCAAACACCGGTATTGGGCATCTTCAAAAGTGTCGCCTTCCAGGCCTTCGAGTTCGATGCCGATCGAGTCGTCGTTGCAGTTGGTCCGTCCACGGTAGGTCGACTGACCCGCATGCCAGGCCCGATCGTCGCAGCTGACGAATTGCCACAGGCTGCCATCGCGGCGTATATAGAAGTGTGACGAGACCTCCAGCCCCCGGATGGACTGAAAGTAAGGGTGCTCATCCCAATCGAGCCGGTTGGTGAACAGGCGCTGCACCGCATCGCCACCGTATTGCCCGGGCGGCAAACTGATCGAGTGGATCACCAGCAGATCAATGCAGGCTGGGGTCGGGCGTGGGCCGAAGTTGGGGGATTCGAGCCGCTGAGCTTGGGGGTGCCAACCTTGCTTCCAGGCTGAGGCGGCGCTGTTGTCGCAAGCAGGCAGGTGCATGGCCTTTGAGGTGTCAGCCCGGGTTGCGGTCTTGCGCCGCAGCGCGATGCTCGGCGCTGCAGTAAAGGCCTTTTTGCCCCGTGACCGCCTCTTCGTGGGGCAAATGGATGCCGCAGTGGGCGCAGGTCACCATTTCGGAGGGCTTGGGCGCTTGTGCTGTTGGGCCGGGTGCGGACTGTTTGGCGGTCCGACCTCGCTTGAGCGCCCAGATCACCACCAAGACGACCAGCAATAAAAACAGGTACTTCATCCCATGCGTCCCAGCAAAATTTCCATCACAAACCGGGAGCCCGCATAAGACAGCAGCAGCAAGCCCGCCCCGATGTAGAGCACCCGCACCGCCCGGCGACCACGCCAGCCCCACTGGCTGCGCCCGATCAACAGCATGGCAAAGGTCAACCATGACAACAGGGCAAAAATGGTTTTGTGGTCCCAGCGCCAATGGCCTTGTCCTTGGCCGTAAAGCGCGTCACCAAACAAAACACCGGCCACCAAGGTGGCGGTCAGCAGTGCAAAACCCGCAGAGACAAAACGAAAAGTCAGGCGCTCGAGCGTCAGCAGGGGCAAACCATTGTCGGCATCTTGTGCCAAGCGGATGTCGTGCTCGGCACGCGTCATCATCCAGGCATGCACCACGGCGGCGGCAAACATGCCGTAAGCCGATAGGCCCAAAGCCCAGTGCAGTGGCAACCAAGCCGATGCTTGGGCCGACAGCGGCGTGCCCGGAAAAAACCAGGCGAGCACGACAGCCAAGCTGCCCAAGCCCCCCATGGCCCAGCGGGCTTTGAACTTTGGGAAGAACTGGCTCTCCACCATGTAGGCGGTCACGACCAGCCAAGCGGTCACTGAAATCGCAGGCGCAAAACCAAAGTGAACCGGGCCAGACAGCAGACTCAGCAAAGCCACCGCATGGGCGACCCAAGCCAGCCAAAGCAGGCGGCGAGCATGCGCGTCATTCAGCCGCCCAGAGGCCAATGCAGGAAACCCATAGGCCACAGCGGCCAGCGCGGTGGCGGGCAGCATCCAAAATGGGGGACTCGCTAAAATCATGGGTCCGAGTTTAGCCTTTCAGGTGCAGCCACAGGGGCTTTGCCATCATGCTGAACCGGTTATTTCTGGATTCCCCCCATGGCCTCCGCCCTGACCGACAAACTCTCGCGCCTCGTCAAGACCCTCAGTGGGCAGGCGCGCATCACCGAATCCAATGTGGCCGACATGCTGCGCGAAGTGCGCATGGCCTTGCTGGAGGCCGACGTGGCCCTGCCCGTGGTGCGCGACTTCATCGCCCGCGTGAAAGACAAAGCCCTTGGACAAGAGGTGATGGGGTCGCTCAAACCCGGCCAAGCCTTGGTGGGCGTGGTCAACCGCGAGTTGGCCGCCACCATGGGCGAGGGGGTTTCAGACATCAACCTGGCCGCCCAACCGCCCGCCGTGATTTTGATGGCGGGTTTGCAAGGTGCGGGTAAAACCACCACCACCGCTAAGCTGGCCAAGCACCTGATTGAAAAGCGCAAGAAGAAAGTGCTCACGGTGTCAGGCGACGTGTACCGCCCAGCCGCCATCGAACAGCTCAAGACCGTGACCGCGCAAGCGGGGGCCGAATGGTTCCCCAGCACGCCCGAGCAAAAGCCGATCGACATCGCCCGCGCGGCCATCGACTACGCCCGCAAGCATTTCTTTGATGTGTTGTTGGTGGACACGGCTGGCCGTTTGGCCATTGACGAAGCCTTGATGGCGGAGATCAAGGCGCTGCACGCCGAGTTGAAGCCTGTCGAAACCTTGTTCGTCGTGGACGCCATGCAAGGCCAGGACGCGGCCAACACGGCTCGGGCTTTCAGCGACGCACTGCCTTTGACGGGCATTGTGCTGACCAAACTCGATGGTGATTCACGCGGTGGTGCTGCGCTGTCTGTGCGCCAGATCACAGGCGTGCCGATCAAGTTTGCCGGCACCAGCGAGAAGATTGACGGGCTGGAAGTGTTTGATGCCGAGCGACACGCTGGACGCATTTTGGGCATGGGCGACATCGTGGCGCTGGTCGAGCAGGTCACCGCAGGCGTGGACATGGAAGCCGCGCAAAAGTTGGCGGCCAAAGTCAAGAGTGGTGGCGGTTTTGACCTCAACGACTTTTTGGCGCAAATCCAGCAGATGAAGCAAATGGGCGGCCTGTCGAGTCTGATGGACAAATTGCCATCGCACATGACCGCCAAGGCCGGTGCCATGGACATGGACAAGGTCGAAAAAGACATCGGCCGCAAGCAAGGCATCATCCACAGCATGACGCCCAAAGAGCGCAGCAAGCCCGAACTGATCAAAGCCACCCGCAAGCGCCGCATTGCCGCAGGTGCCGGTGTTCAGGTTCAAGACGTCAACCGCATGCTCAAGGAGTTTGAGCAAATGCAAGACATGATGAAAAAAATGTCGGGCGGCGGCATGATGAAAATGATGAAACGCATGGGGGCCATGAAAGGCATGATGGGCGGCGGCGGGGGCTTTCCCGGCATGCCACGTTGAGCATGGCAGGCCATCCGAAGATGACGCGACTGTTCATTTACGGCACTTTGTTGCCCGGACTCCGATTGCAAGCTGAAATGCAGGGCGCGCGTTTTGTGGACACAGCCCAAGTGCCAGGTCGCTTGGTGGATGTGGGGCGTTTTCCGGGCTTGCTGGCGGGTGCAGGGGCCGTCACCGGCGAAGTCTATGAAGTGGATGACGCGCACCTGGCCCGATTGGATGGGGTGGAGGGCATGGTGCGAGGCGACCGCGAGGCCTCGCAATACTGGCGCGAAGCCGTCACCGTGCTCAGCGGCACGCTGCAAGGGCAGTCTGTGCAGACCTATGTGTACAACCGCCCGGTAGACGGCTATACACCCATCGCGCACGGTGACTACCGCCGCTACATCCGCGAAGTGGGCCGCGAATCTTGATGGTTTTCAGGTCGGCAGCTGTGGCCCCGATCCGCTGGCCTCAACCCTTGATCACCAACTCGCCGCGCAGCGAATGCGACAGGCCTTGGGTGATGCGCACATCGGCCATCTGACCGATCAGGCGGTCCATGTGGGGGCCGCCAGGGAAGTTGACCACGCGGTTGCACTCGGTGCGGCCCGCCAGCTCGGTGGCGTCCTTGCGCGAAGGGCGCTCCACCAAAATGCGCTGCACCGTGCCCACGCGGCTCTCGCCAATGCGCTGCACGTTCTCTTCGATGGTCGCTTGCAGGTGGTGCAGGCGGCGCAGCTTCACTTCGTGAGGCGTGTCGTCGTGCAAATTGGCCGCAGGTGTGCCGGGGCGGGGGCTGAAGATGAAGCTGAAACTCGTGTCAAAACCCACATCGGTGATCAGCTTCATCATCTTGTTGAAGTCGTCCTCGGTCTCGCCGGGAAAGCCCACGATGAAATCGCTGCTGAGCGACATGTCGGGGCGGATCGCCCGCAGCTTGCGGATGGTGCTCTTGTATTCCATGGCGGTGTAGCCGCGTTTCATGGCCATCAAGATGCGGTCCGAGCCGTGCTGCACCGGCAGGTGCAGGTGACTCACCAGTTTGGGGATCTTTTCGTAGGCGTCGATCAGGCGCTGCGTGAACTCGTTGGGGTGGCTGGTCACGTAGCGGATGCGCTCGATGCCGGGCATGTCGGCCACATATTCCAGCAGCAGCGCAA
>JAGNWH010000003.1:66064-68303 GCA_017986055.1 Limnohabitans sp.
GAGACCTCTTCGCCCCGGGTGTAGGGCACCACGCAATAGCTGCAATATTTGCTGCACCCTTCCATGATCGAGACAAAGGCTGTGGCACCGTCCACCTTGGCGGGTGGCAGGTGATCGAACTTTTCAATCTCGGGGAAGCTGATGTCCACCTGCGGGCGCTGCTTGCGCTCGCGCTCGGCCAGCAGCTCGGGCAGGCGGTGCAGGGTCTGCGGGCCAAACACCACATCCACATAAGGTGCACGCTTGATGATCTCGGCGCCTTCCTGGCTGGCCACGCAGCCGCCCACACCAATCAGCACGCCCTTGGCTTTGAGGTGTTGCACCCGGCCCAAGTCGCTGAAGACTTTTTCTTGCGCCTTTTCGCGGACCGAGCAGGTGTTGAACAAAATCAGATCGGCCTCGTCCACGTCCTGCGTCGGCTCATAGCCCTGGGCCGCGCCCAGCACATCGGCCATCTTGTCCGAGTCGTACTCGTTCATCTGGCAGCCAAATGTTTTGATGAAGACCTTCTTGCTCATGCGGCCTCCATGGATTCAAGGGAGGTGATGAAGTCAAGGCAAAGCAAAGCACGCCAAAGTAAAGCACGCCCGGAGAGGGCCAAAGTGCAGCGGTTCATGGTGTAGATCCAGAGGCTGTGAAAAAGAAAAAGCGCAGATGCGCTTTGGAAGCTGCAGATTATCGCAGGCGAGCCTCTGTCAGTTACCAGTGACGTCAGCAGCCTTTGGTTTGTAAAACATCGGATACGCCCTTTGCACCGTCGGGCTGTCATAGGCCCAGCTGTGGCATTGGCCCAAATGAAAAGGCGGCTTGGTCACGGTGGGCTGGGGCATACCCGCCAGTTCAAGGCGCTGCCATTGGCCGGACGGCAGGGTCTGGTAAGCGGCGGTGGCCATGTTGAAGAGCATTTCGCGCAGGTGGGTGCAGCCTTGGGTGCCGCCCACGTGTTCGTTGATGACCTTGCGCCAGCCCGGGCCCATGGTGCAGCCGATGAGTTTGTGCATGCCGTGCGGCGCACCAGCACATTCGGGGTGCGGAATGTCGTCCATTGACGTGGCAACGTCCTGAATGACCATGTGGTCGTTCAGAGTGACGCGGATTTTCAGGCCGTGAATGGGGTCTTGGGCCGGGAAGGGGCGTTCGGTGGACACCCGAAAATCATAGGTTTTGACGTCTGTCAGCGCTGCCTCGATGTCCCACAGGCCGTCTTCGCGGTCAAAGCCTTGGTACACCACGGTTCGCGTATGTGACAGTTTTCGGGGGGTAGGGGGTGGAAGTGCCAATGGAAATCTCGCAGGTCTGATGTTCAATCTTTCAATCATAGCCACGCAAGAACCCAGAACATGTCCCTCTTTTCTAAATCCACCCTCCACCCCGCCGCCCGCCGTCAGACCATCGCCGATGCCTTGCGCCGCACGGCCATCCGATTGCCTGCCAAGACCGGCATTGTTTGCGGGGCCACCACTTGGACGTATGCCGATTTCGATGCACTGGTTTCACGCTTGGCCGCAGGCCTGGCCAGCATCGGCGTGGCCGAGGGCGACAAAGTGGCGGTGCTGGCGCGCAATTCACATGGGTTTGCGGCCTTGCGCTTTGCATTGGCACGCCGTGGCGCGGTGATGGTGCCGATCAACTTCATGCTCAAGGCCGAAGAGGTGGCCTTCATATTGCGGCATGCGGGCGCCAAAACCCTGGCCACTGACAGCGGCTTGGCCGAGCTGGCGCAGGCTGCGGCGCAGCTGGACACGCAAGTCGCGCAGTTCATTTGGCTGCCTTCTGAAGACCCGAGTCAGCCCGTCCCAGGCATGCACAGCTTTGATGTGCTGGCCGCTTGCACCGACCCGCTGCCCGATGTGCAACTGGGCAGCGGCGATGTGGCGCAGATCGTCTACACCAGCGGCACCGAATCTTCACCCAAGGGCGCTCAGCTGACGCACGATGCGGTGATGTGGCAGTACGTCAGCTGCGTGATCGACGCCGAAATCGCCGAGGCCGATGTGGCCCTGCACGCGCTGCCGCTGTACCACTGCGCCCAGCTCGATGTGTTTTTTGGCCCGGCCATTTACATGGGCAGCACCAACGTCATCACCTCCAAGCCCACGCCCGACAAGCTGCTGCCCATGCTCGAAAAGTTCGGCATCACCAGCTTCTTTGCACCCCCCACGGTGTGGATTGCGCTGCTGCGTTCGCCGTTGTTTGATGCGGACAAGCTCGCCAAACTGGCCAAGGGTTACTACGGCGC
>JAGNWH010000115.1:0-6560 GCA_017986055.1 Limnohabitans sp.
GATTTTTGACACAGTATTGTCACAATACACCGCTAAAGTTGCATCAGTCCCCACGAAAGCCTTGTGGGTGATATCTAGAATTTTCACCCCTGAACAGGAGTTGACATGTTGAAATTGAAATCATTTGTGGCCGCCATTGGCCTGAGCGCTGTTGCTGCTGCCAGCTTTGCCGCCGACATCACCGGCGCTGGTGCCACATTCCCATTCCCCATCTACGCCAAGTGGGCCGAAGGCTACAAAGCCGCCACTGGCACTGGCATGAACTACCAATCCATCGGCTCATCCGGTGGCATCAAGCAAATCCGTGCCAAAACCGTGACTTTCGGTGCGACCGACGCGCCCGTCAAAGGTGAAGACCTCGACAAAGACGGCATGGTCCAGTTTCCGGCCATCATCGGCGGCACTGTTCCTGTGATCAACCTGGACGGTTTCAAGCCAGGTGAACTGCGCGTGACCGGTCCTGTGATGGCCGAGATGTTCATGGGCAAGATCAGCAAGTGGAACGACCCCAAGTTTGCGGCGTTGAACCCTGGCAAAAACCTGCCCAACGAAATCATCACCATCGTGCACCGTGCCGACGGTTCGGGCACCACCTTCAACTGGACCGATTACCTGAGCGCCGTCAGCAAAGACTGGGCTGACTCGGTGGGCAAGGGTGCTGCGGTCAAGTGGCCAGCCCCGACATCGGTCGGCGGCAAGGGCAACGAAGGTGTGGCTGCCAACGTGAACCGCGTTAAAGGCTCTTTGGGTTACGTGGAATACGCCTATGTCAAGAAGAACAAGATGACATTCATGCAAATTCAAAACGCCGATGGCAAATACGTCAGCCCAGACGATTTGACATTCGCAGCGGCTGCTGCCAGCGCCGACTGGTTCAGCGTGCCGGGCATGGGCGTGTCCATGGTCAACGCCAAAGGTGCGACCAGCTGGCCTGTCAGCACGGCTTCGTTCATCTTGATGTACAAGAACCCCGCAGACAAAGCGGCCTCTGCCGAAGCCCTGAAGTTCTTTGACTACGCCTTCAAAAATGGCAAGAAAATGGCCGCTGACCTGGACTATGTGGCATTGCCTGACAGCTTGACCGATCAGATCCGTTCCAAAGTCTGGTCACAAATTCAGAAGTAATCCAGGCCCATGCCTGCCATCCGTCGGTTGTTATCCAGCGACCGGCGGATCATTTTTTTAATTGGATGAGATTTGTTTGATGGGCCAAGACATGCAAACCCCCCTTTCCGGTGCAGACAGCGCAAGCAATATGCAGGCCGTGGTCAAGCGGCAGCGGCTGCAAGACATGGTGTTTCACCGCCTGACACAGCTGTTCTCTTTGTTGGTTCTGGTGGCTTTGGCGGGGATCATCGTGTCCTTGTTCATCAATGCGTGGCCCACATTTGCCAAGTTCGGCACCCACTTCATTTGGTACGTTGAATGGGACATCATCAACGCAGAATTTGGTGCAGCGATTGCCATCGTGGGCACACTGGCCAGCGCAGGCATTGCCATGCTGGTGGCGGTGCCCTTGGCCTTCGGCATTGCGGTTTTTCTGACCGAAACCTGCCCTGTTTGGTTGCGTCGCCCCTTGGGCACTGCCATCGAGTTGCTGGCGGCCGTGCCGTCCATCATTTATGGCATGTTCGGCCTGTTCGTTTTCGCCCCCTTGTTTGCCGATTACGTTCAAGTGCCCCTGCGTGATTTGTTGGGGGGCATGCCCCTGATCGGTTTCCTGTTTGGTGGCGCCCCCAACGGCATGGGCATCATGGCGGCCGGCATTGTGCTGGCCTTCATGGTCTTGCCATTTGTGGCCGCCGTGATGCGCGATGTGTTCGAAATCACACCGCCCATCCTGCGCGAGTCGGCCTATGGGCTGGGTTGCACCACTTGGGAGGTCGTGCGCAAAATCGTGCTGCCGTACACCCAAAAAGGTGTGATCGGCGGCATCATGCTGGGCTTGGGCCGTGCATTGGGTGAAACCATGGCGGTGACCTTTGTGATTGGCAACGCCAACCGCATGCCCACGTCCTTGTTTTCGCCAGGCACCTCCATCGCTTCCACGCTCGCCAACGAGTTTGGTGAAGCCGATGACCTCCATATTTCTTCTCTTTTTGCGCTCGGCTTCTTGCTGTTTGTGATCACTTTCGTGGTTTTGGCGGCTGCCAAAATCATGATCAACCGGGCTGAAAAAGCCAAGGGGTTCTGACATGGCGATGAACATGAATGAAGGTTTGTACCGCCGTCGCCGTCTGGCCAATGCATGGGGCATGGTGACTTCCATGGTCGCCATGGGTTTGGGCCTGACGGTCTTGTTGTGGATTTTGGCGGTGTTGTTTTCCAACGGTTTCGCCGCCCTGGATTTGAACTTGCTGACCCAAGACACGCCAGCTCCCGGCACCGAAGGCGGTGGCTTGCGCAACGCCATTGTGGGCAGCTTGATGATGGTCGGACTCACCGTGCTGGTGGCTACGCCCGTTGGCATTTTGGCGGGCATTTACCTGACCGAATACGGTGACCAGAGCAAGACTGCCGAGCTGACCCGTTTTGTCACAGACATCATGTTGTCGGCGCCGTCCATCGTGATCGGCTTGTTTGTCTACGCGATTGCGGTGGCCACTTTGGGCTCGTTTTCTGGCTACGCCGGCAGCTTGGCTTTGACCCTGATTGCCGTGCCGGTGATCATGCGGACCACTGAAAACATGCTGCGCCTGGTGCCTGGTAATTTGCGTGAGGCCGCTTTTGCACTGGGTGCACCGCGCTGGAAAGTGTCACTCTCGGTGACCTTGCGTGCGGCCAAGAGCGGCGTGATCACTGGCTTGTTGTTGGCCGTTGCGCGCATCAGTGGCGAAACCGCACCTTTGCTGTTCACGGCGCTGAACAACCAGTTCTTCAATGCCGACATGAGCAAGCCCATGGCCAACCTGCCTGTGGTGATTTTCCAATTTGCCATGAGCCCCTACGACAACTGGATTCGTCTGGCTTGGGCGGGTGCCTTGCTGGTGACCTTGACCGTTTTGATCTTGAACATTTTGGCTCGCGCATTCTTCCGCGATAAAGCCCAAGCCTAATTTTTGAATGATGGGACCCACATGCCTGTAACTCAACCGCTGCCTTTGAAAAGTGCGATTCAAATTCGCAATTTGAATTTTTTCTACGGAACCTTCAAAGGCCTGAAAAACGTCAACCTCGATATTGCCGAGAACAAGGTCACGGCCTTCATCGGTCCTTCGGGCTGTGGCAAATCCACTTTGCTGCGCACACTCAACCGCATGTACAGCCTGTACCCCGGTCAGCGTGCCGAAGGCGAGATCAATTTTGATGGGCAAAACATCTTGGATGCCAAGCAAGACCTGAACTTGCTGCGTGCCCGTGTTGGCATGGTGTTTCAAAAGCCGACACCCTTCCCGATGTCCATCTACGACAACATTGCCTTCGGCATTCGCTTGTATGAAAAGTTGGGCCGTGCCGACATGGACGAGCGTGTGGAATGGGCTTTGACCAAGGCGGCCATCTGGAACGAAGTCAAAGACAAGCTGGGCCAAAGCGGTTTGTCGTTGTCGGGTGGTCAGCAGCAACGTCTGTGCATTGCCCGCAGTGTGGCCGTCAAGCCTGCTGTGATTTTGCTGGACGAGCCCACTTCTGCGCTGGACCCCATCTCGACGGCCAAAGTCGAAGAGCTGGTCAGTGAGTTGAAGAAAGACCATACCGTGGCCATCGTCACGCACAACATGCAACAAGCGGCCCGTGTGTCGGATTTCACGGCGTACATGTATTTGGGCGAGTTGGTCGAGTTCGGTCAAACCGAACAGATCTTCATGAAGCCCGCCCGTCAAGAGACCGAAGACTACATCACTGGCCGTTTTGGCTGATCAGGAGAAGCACCATGGAAAAACACATTTCTAGCCAATTCGATGCCGATTTGACCAACGTGTCATCGCGCGTTCTGGAGCTCGGTGGTTTGGTGGAGTCGCAAACGCGCCATGCCGTCTACTCCCTGGCCCAGTTCAACATGGAAGTCGCCAACCAGGTCATTGCCACTGAAAAGCAAGTCAACACCCTCGAGGTCGAAATTGACGCCGAGTTGGCTTCCATCATTGCCCGTCGCCAGCCCACCGCACGCGATCTGCGCTTGTTGATGGCGATCTCCAAGATCACAGGCAACCTCGAACGCGCGGGTGACGAAGCCGAGCGCATTGCCCGCATGGTCAAGCAAATTCTGGAACAAGGCAGCCCACGCAACCTGCCTTCATCCGAGTTGCGAATTGCTTCGGATTTGGCATCGGGCTTGCTGCGCAAAGCGCTGGACGCCTTTGCGCGTCTGGATGTCAACACCGCGCTGGTCATTTTGAAAGAAGACGATTTGATCGACGCCGAATTCAACGGCTTTGTGCGCAAGTTGATCACTTACATGATGGAAGATCCGCGCACCATTTCGGCCAGTCTGGATCTGTTGTTCGTGGCCAAGGCGATCGAGCGCATTGGCGATCACGCCAAGAACATTGCCGAGTTTGTGATTTACGTGGTCAAGGGTGCCGATGTGCGCCACACCGCATTGACGGAAATTGAAAAAGCGGTCCAATGAGAAGCCTGCCCAGAATTCTGATCGTGGAGGATGAGTCCGCGATCGCCGAGCTGATTTCTGTGAACTTGCGCCACAACGGTTTTCAACCCGTGTGGGCCATGGACTCGGAATCGGCTCAGCGCGAATTGGACGACATCTTGCCCGATGTGATTTTGCTGGACTGGATGCTGCCCGGTGAAAGCGGTTTGGCATTGGCCCGACGCTGGCGCGCATCCGCACGGACCAAGGCCGTCCCGATTCTCATGCTCACAGCGCGAGGCGACGAAGCCGATCGTGTGGCGGGCCTGGACGCTGGCGCCGACGATTACATCGTCAAGCCGTTTTCGCCGCGCGAATTGCTGGCCCGAATTCGCGCTGTGTTGCGCCGTCGGGTGCCTGAATCTGTGGGCGGGGCCGTCGTGCTCGGTGATTTGCAATTGGATGCGGACACTTACCGCGTGAGCTGGCAAGACAAGCCCATCAAGGTCGGCCCCACCGAATTCAAGCTCTTGCAATACCTGATGCGGCACCCGGAGCGTGTGCACACGCGCGGTATGTTGCTGGACAAAATCTGGGGTGATCACGTTTACATCGAAGAGCGCACGGTGGATGTGCACGTCAAGCGCTTGCGAGAATCCTTGGGCGAGGCGGGCAGTATGATCGAAACCGTTCGCGGTGCCGGGTACCGCATGACCGGTTCACCTTCGACATAACTTTGTATTTGAATGCTCGTCTCATTGCTTGAGCTTTTTTTGGGGACCGCCGTCGTCGCCCTGCCGGTCTGGTGGTGGACTGGCTTGACTGAGGCCGCTATGGCGGCTTTGCTGGCGGCGTTGGTTTTGGCGGTCTTTTTGATCTGGAAAACCTACCGTATTGAACGGTGGTTGTCCCAAGCTGACCTGCATACGCCGTTGCCTTGGACAGGTGTTTGGTCTGAGATCGCCCACCGCATTCAACGCTTGTTGAGGCAACGCGAAAAGCAGGCAGCAGCCGCAGAGCAGCGTTTGCAGTATTTCTTGCAAGCCATTCAAGCCTCACCCAACGGGGTGACTTTGCTGGACGCCCAGGGCCGCATTGAGTGGTGCAATTCCACCGCATCGAGCCACTTGGGTCTGGATGCCCGACGGGATTTGAACCAGCACATCGTTCACTTGGTGCGCGACCCGATTTTTTCCAAGTATTTCGCCCTGGATGTGCACGACTCGGACGTGGTCATGGATGGCCGAGCCAGTTCCTTGGCACAAACCCCCAAGTTGTCGGTGCAGTTGCATGCCTATGGCGAGGGGCAGCTGTTGTTGCTGACCCGCGACATCACCTCCGTGACGTTGGCCGATGCCATGCGCCGTGATTTTGTGGCGAATGTGTCGCACGAGATTCGAACACCCTTGACGGTACTGAGCGGTTTTGTTGAAACCCTGCAATCCATTCCCTTGGAAGACGCAGAAAAACAGCGCTATTTGCAACTGATGGCTGTGCAAGCAGAACGCATGCAAAGCCTGGTGGCCGATTTGTTGACCTTGTCACAGCTCGAAGGCAGTTTGCCACCGGGTTTGTACGAAAAGGTGGACTTGCCTGGCTTGATGAGCCGCTTGGCCGCTGATGCGGTGGCGCTGTCCAGCGTGTTGTCCGGGCACGATGGGGAGGAACGCGGGCCGGTTCACGATTTGGTGTTTGAGCCTGCACCGCGTTGGGCCTTGTTGGGTGTGCAGTCTGAATTGCTCAGTGCCATGTCTAATTTGGTGAGCAATGCCATCCGCTACACCCCAGCCGGTGGTGTGATTCGTGTGGCTTGGTCCCGCACGACGGACGGTGCCATTTTTTCGGTGAGCGACACTGGGCCAGGGATTTCGCCTGAGCACTTGCCGCGCTTGTCAGAGCGGTTTTATCGCGTAGACCGCAGCCGATCACGCGAAACAGGTGGCACAGGTTTGGGGCTGGCCATTGCCAAGCATGTGGTTCAACGCCATGGCGGTGAGTTGCGTATCCAGAGCGAAGTGGGCAAAGGCTCGAC
>JAGNWH010000116.1:0-6541 GCA_017986055.1 Limnohabitans sp.
GTCACCACCACCGCCACCCGATCGCTGTCTCGGGTGTGGTCGGCAAAATTCACACTCAAGTCCTCGTCACTCAAAGTCGCGTGCGTGAAGGGGTGGCGGCGCAGCACGTAATGCAGGTGGGTGCTGGCATGCGCCCACAGCGCTTGGCCGTTCGACAACAAAAAGTTGAAGGTGCCAAACCGGGCGATTTGAGGCACCAGTTCACGCAAAGTCAATGTCAACTCCGCCACGCTGGGTACGCTGGCGTGTGACTTGGCCAGCTCTTGCATGAGCCAGCAAAACGCGCGTTCGCTGTCGGTCTGACCCACCGGCTTGAAGCTGCCATGCAAATGCGGCGCGTAGTTCACCAGATTGCCGTTGTGCGCAAAGACCCAATAACGGCCCCACAGCTCACGCACAAACGGGTGGCAATTTTCCAGGCTCACCTCGCCTTGCGTGGCTTTGCGGATGTGGGCAATGACGTTGCGGCTTTGGATGGGGTAGCGGCGAATCAACTCGGCAATGGGTGAGCTGCTGGCGCTTTGGTGGTCCACAAAATGGCGCACGCCCTGCCCTTCAAAAAAGGCAATGCCCCAGCCGTCACCGTGGTGGTCGGTGATGCCGCCGCGCTGGGCAAACCCGCTGAAGCTGAAGGTCACGTCGGTGGGGGTGTTGCAGTTCATGCCGAGCAGTTGGCACATGGTTCAGTCTTTCTTGAGTGCGGTGCTGGACTCGCCCATTTTCCAGGCGGCCAACGGGGCACACAGCTTGCAAAGGCCTTGGGGCAAGCTCATGCGTTGTCACCATCGAATTTACCTTTTGACGCCCTTGCACACGCCGCGCAAATGCAGGCCTTGTTGCGCGCCGCTTCGGGCACCTGCGTCAGCACATCGGCACTGAAGTGCACGCGCGTGCACCAGCACGGGCCGGGCGCTGTGGCACCGACACCGACTGTGGTCGCAGGCGTGGCCATGGCGCAGGCGTTGGACTGTCCGCACAAAGGACATCGGCAAGGGTCAACGGCAGGCAGCGAAAAGTTCATGGGATGGGGTCAGCATTTTGGGTCAAATGAGGGCTGATGCAAGGATTCATGGCCGGACGCAAAGGGAAGGCTCAGTCTGGGCGCTGCCTGCGACGCTGCGCATCACGCCACAGGCGAATGGCCAGCACCCCCATGGGCGCGTTGTGCAAGAAAAAATCAAAGATGTCGATGGGCTTGCTCAAATGACCCTCGGTGAGCATGCGCCACTTTTCGACCAAGTGCGGCTCGGGCACAAAAGGTGCGCCCGCCAGGTAAACGGCGATGGCCACCAACCACAGCATGGGAATTCGGTCTATCCAGCGCATCGCACTCTCCAAAAACCCCTATTTTCAGGCATGCCCGGCACAGCAAGGCATGACCCACAGCAAAACGGCTCCCGAAGGAGCCGTTTTTTCAAGTGTCAGACCGTGTCCGGTCTGACCCATTTCAGGCGGCCTTGACCTTCAAGCGCCAGGCGTGCAGCAGTGGCTCGGTGTAACCGCTCGGTTGCGCTTTGCCTTTGAAGACCAGATCGCAAGCGGCTTTGTAGGCCGCTGACTTGGCAAAGTTGCCTGCCATGGGCTGGTAAGCCGCATCACCGGCGTTTTGCGCGTCCACCACGGCGGCCATGCGCTCCATGGTTTGTTTGACTTGCTTTTCGCTCACCACGCCATGGTGCATCCAGTTGGCCATGTGTTGGCTCGAAATGCGCAAGGTGGCGCGGTCTTCCATCAGGCCCACGCCATTGATGTCGGGCACTTTCGAGCAACCCACGCCTTGGTCCACCCAGCGCACCACATAACCCAAGATGCCTTGGGCGTTGTTGTCGAGTTCCTTTTGCTTGTCTTCTTCAGACCAGTTGGCGGCGTCTTTTGCCACCACAGGGAACTGCAGCAACTGGTTCAGGGTTTCGTCGCGCAGCACTTTGGCGTCTTGCTTTGCCACCGCCTTTTCCATTTGCTTTTGCAACGCGGGCACGTCCACCTGGTGGTAGTGCATGGCGTGCAGTGTGGCGGCCGTCGGGCTTGGCACCCAAGCGGTGTTGGCACCGGCCAAGGGGTGACCAATCTTGGCCTTGAGCATGTCGGCCATCAGGTCGGGCATGGCCCACATGCCTTTGCCGATTTGGGCGCGCCCACGCAAGCCACAAGCCAGGCCCACGTTGACGTTGTTCTTTTCATAGGCGCCCAGCCACACGCTGTTTTTGATGTCGCCCTTGCGCATCACGGGGCCGGCCAGCATGCAGGTGTGCATTTCGTCGCCGGTGCGGTCGAGGAAGCCGGTGTTGATGAAGGCCACGCGGCTCTTGGCTGCGGCAATGCAGGCCTTGAGGTTGGCGCTGGTGCGGCGCTCTTCGTCCATGATGCCCAGTTTGACGGTCGACGGCTTCATGCCGATCACCTTTTCAACGCGGCCAAACAGCTCGTCGGCGAAGGCCACTTCGGCGGGGCCGTGCATTTTGGGCTTGACGATGTAGACGCTGCCTGTGCGGCTGTTGCGCAGCGGGTGCGACGATTTTTTCTGCAAGTCAACCAAGGCGCAGGTCACAGTGACCATGGCGTCAAGGATGCCCTCGGGGATCTCTTTCATGCTGCCGTCAGCGGCTTTGTAAAGGATGGCGGGGTTGGTCATCAAGTGGCCGACGTTGCGCACAAACATGAGCGAGCGGCCATGCAAAGACACCGTGCCTTTGCCTGCGGGCTTGGTGTACTCGCGGTCAGCGTTCATGGTGCGGGTGAAGGTCTTGCCGCCCTTTTGCACTTCTTCGCTCAAGGTGCCTTGCAAGATGCCCAGCCAGTTGGCGTAGGCCAGCACTTTGTCGTCGGCGTCCACAGCGGCCACGGAATCTTCCAGGTCAAGAATGGTGGACAGCGCGCTTTCGGCGATCAGGTCGGACACGCCCGCAGCATCGGTCTTGCCGATGGCCGTGGTTTTGTTGATTTGCAAGTCGAGGTGAATGCCGTTGTGCACGAACAGCACCGAAGCGGGGGCCTTGGCATCGCCGGTGTAACCCACGAATTGCTTGGCATCGGCCAAGGTGGTGTTCTTGCCGTTGGCCAGCGTCACCACCAGTTTGCCGGCCTTGACCGCGTAGCCTTGGCTGCCCACGTGCGAGCCTGTCTTCAGGGGTGCGGTGCGGTCGAGCACGTTGCGGCAGTAGTCGATGACTTTGGCGCCGCGCTTGGGGTTGTAGCCCGAACCTTTTTCGCAACCATCGGCCTCAGAAATGGCGTCGGTGCCGTACAGCGCGTCGTACAAGCTGCCCCAACGGGCGTTGGCAGCGTTCAGGGCGTAGCGGGCGTTCAAAATCGGCACCACCAGCTGAGGGCCAGCCAGCTTGGCCAGCTCGGCGTCCACATGGGCGGTGGTGGCCTGAGCGTTGCGCGGCTCGGGCACCAGGTAGCCGATCTGGCTCAGGTATTTGCGGTAGGCCTTCATGGCCTTGCCCTCAAGCACCGGGCCGGGGTTGGCGCTGTGCCACTGGTCCATGGCGGTCTGGATGCGGTCACGCTCGGCCAGCAACGCGATGTTTTTCGGTGCCAGATCGGCCACGATGTCGTTGAAGCCTTTCCAGAACTTGTCTTGGTCCACGCCTGTGGCGGGCAGCATTTGGTCGTTGATGAAACTCAGCAAGGGATTGGCCACTTGCAGGTGATGGATCGCGGTGCGTGCAGTCATGAAAACCTCTGGGGTCTGGTCAAAAAATCGGGGCTGGCCGCTTGCAAAGCTGTCAAGCTGCAGATTGGCCAAAGTGAGAAAGCACTCTATTCTAAATTTAGACACCGATAAACCCGCCCAAACTTCATAGACCCATGACTTTTAGACACAAATGCGCCCCTCCAGCGTGAGGTTTGGCGCCTTGCCGCACTGCGGTTTAATTCAGGCATGACACGCCCCAACACCCCGCAAGTTCTGATCAGCGAAGTCGGCCCACGCGATGGCCTGCAATCGGTCAAGGCCACCATGCCCACGGCCGACAAGCTGCGTTGGATCGACGCGCTGGCGGCAGCGGGCCTGCGCGAGATCGAAGTGGCCTCGTTCGTGCCCGCCAAGCTGCTGCCTCAAATGGCCGATGCCGCGCAAGTGGTGCAGCACGCGCTGCGCCACAGCCATGTGCGGGTGATGGCGCTGGTGCCCAACCTGCGCGGCGCACAAGCGGCCTTGCAAGCGGGCGCACAAAAGCTCACTTTGCCGGTCTCGGCCAGCCCAGCACATTCGATGGCCAATGTGCGCAAATCGCCCGAGGCCATGGTGGAAGAAGTGCGAGCCGTCTTGCAGTTGCGTGACGAACTCGCCCCCAATGTGCCTGTCGAAATCGGCATGTCCACCGCCTTTGGCTGCACCTTGCAAGGGGCAGTCCCAGAGGACGATGTGGTGCGCCTGGCGCTGCTGCTGGCCGAAGCGGGCGTGGACGAGATCGGCCTGTCGGACACCACCGGCATGGGCAACCCGGCGCAAGTGACCCGCTTGTTCAAGCGCTTGTTTCAAGAGATCGGCCCGCTCACCGGCTCGGCCCACATGCACAACACCCGAGGCCTGGGCTTGGCCAATTGCCTGGCCGCTTACGAGGCAGGTGTGCGCACCTTTGACAGCTCGCTGGGGGGTTTGGGGGGCTGCCCTTATGCACCGGGCGCTTCGGGCAATGTGGTCACCGAAGACCTGGTCTTCATGTTCGAGGCCATGGGTGTGTCGACAGGCATCGACCTGACCCAACTCATGGCGGCTCGCCTGCCGCTGCAAGCCGGACTGCCCGGCGAGCCGATTTACGGCATGACGCCTGAGGCGGGTTTGCCCAAGGGCTGGCTCGGCCATTGACCACCTCTTTGAGCGCCAATCACCCGCAACCGGACCTGCATTGCAACCCTGAACCCGCATAATCGGGCCGCATGGACAAGTTCAAAGCCTTCGAAACCTTTGTCTCGGTTGCCACCAAAGGCAGCCTGACCGCTGCAGCCCGGGCTGAGGGCGTGGCCCCGGCCATCATTGGCAGGCGACTCGATGCGCTGGAAGAAAACCTGGGCGTGAAGCTGCTGGTGCGCACCACGCGCCGCATCACGCTCACCCACGAAGGCAGTGCTTTTCTGGAAGATTGTCAGCGCCTGCTCTCTGAAGTGGCCAATGCCGAGGCCAGTGTCTCGGCAGGCGGCGTGAAGGCCAGCGGGCATTTGCGCATCACCGCACCAGCCGGGTTTGGCCGTCGCCATGTGGCCCCGCTGGTGCCGCGCTTTCGCGAACTGCATCCCGATGTGTCGATCTCGCTGAACCTGAGCGACCGGGTAGTGGACTTGGCCGCCGAGGGCTTTGATTGCGCGGTGCGGGTGGGCGACCTGCCCGACTCGTCGCTGGTGAGCGTGCGCATGGCCGACAACCGCCGCCTGTGCGTGGCCACCCCGGCTTATCTGGCGCGGCGCGGCACACCTTTGCAACCTTCAGACTTGCTGCAGCACGACTGCCTGACCTTGTCGAGCGACGCCTCACAAACCCGGGGTTGGGCTTTTCGCACCCCAGCCGACAGCGGCCACGACGTGGTCCACCTGCGCCCCGGCGGGCCACTGGACTGCTCGGACGGGCAGGTGTTACACGACTGGTGCCTGGCCGGCTACGGCATCGCTTGGCGCAGCACCTGGGAAGTCGAAAGCGAAATCCAGTCGGGCCAGTTGGTGGCCGTGCTGGAAGACTTTGCCGCGTCCCCGAACGGAATTTTTGTGGTTTTCCCCCAGCGCAAGCACCTGCCATTGCGGGTGCGGCTGTGGATTGACTACCTGAAACACCACTACGCGCAACCCGGCTATTGGCAAACCGCGTCAGACTGAGTCGCTCGGCAACGTGAACACCTCAGGACCACAAAAAAGCCCGGGCATGCCCGGGCTTTTTGATGTCGGGAAGGGTGAACCACCAGGCTCACCGCCCCGGTGACATCACTTCTTCAGGCATTCAGACATGAAGGCCTTGCGTTCGTCGCCTTTTTTACCCGTGGCTTCGGTGTTGCAGGTTTTCATCTTGCTTTGCTGGGTAGCAGGCTTTTTGGCGCTCAAGCACGTCTTCATGAAGGCTTTGCGCTCATCGCCCTTTTTGCCGTCGGCGTCTTTGTTGCACATGGCCATTTTGCTTTGTTGTGGGGTTTTATCAGCAGCAGGGGCGGCTGGCGTCGCAGGCATGGCGGGAGCGGCGGCAGGAGCGGCAACAGCAGCCACGGGCGCAGCAGCAGCCGCTGGCTTGACAGGGTCAGCCGCGAAAGCCACGCCAGAAATCAAGGCAAAACCGAGTGCAGCAATAGAGATGGAATGACGCATGAATGAACTCCCAAAAAATAATCAACAGTCAAAAAAGCCTGCACAGAGGTGCAGGTCGCTCATTAACGCTCAAAAGCCCACAGCTGTTGACGCCAGTTGTGACCAACTGTAATTTGCTGCATATAAAAACGCCCCGCAAGCTTGTCCACCGCGTGATCCCTGGCCCAGCCCCGTAAAATCGCGCCCTATGCTCTTAGCCAAACAACATTTGCTCACGGCCCTGGCCACCGAGCTTGAAAAACTCCAA
>JAGNWH010000004.1:0-66885 GCA_017986055.1 Limnohabitans sp.
TACCGCAACGCCGGCAGGCAACCAACGCCCTGCCGCCAACGCCACAGCGACGGCCGTGGTGCTGCCGTCCACCAGCGCCGACTACCTGAACAACCCCGCACCGCCCTACCCACGCCAGAGCAAACGCTTGGGCGAAGAAGGCACCGTGGTCATTCGCGTGTTGATCACCGCCGAGGGCCGCGCCGAAAAAGCCGAAATCCGCACCTCCAGCGGCCATGCCCGCTTGGACGACACGGCTTTGACGACCGTCAAAGCTTGGCGCTTTGTGCCCGGCAAACGCAACGGCCTGCCCGAGGCCATGTGGTTCAACGTGCCCATCCGTTTTGTGCTGGACTGATCTGCACCCCGCACGCCGTCTTCTATCGATTTTCCCATCCCATTCACAGGAGTTTTTCTCATGCCCGAATCATTTGGCCTTGCCCACATCTGGACCCAAGGTGATGCGGTCACCCGCCTGATCCTCATTGCCCTGATCGGCATGTCTGTCATCAGCTGGGTCGTCATCGTGCTCAAGGCACTGGACGTCTGGAAGCACAAACAAAGCGCCTTGGGCAGCGAGCAGTTTTGGCACACCACCAGCCTGGCCGAAGGCTTGGCGATGCTCAGCCACCGCCAGGACAACATGTTCCACACGCTGGCCCAAGTGGGCCAAGAAGCCACCGAGCACCACTTGGCCGCGCAAAAACAACTGCACGACCGCCTGGACATCAGCGACTGGGTCACACGCAGCCTGCGCAACTGCATCGACGACAACACCAGCCGCCTGCAAAACGGCTTGGCCATCTTGGCGTCCATTGGCTCGACCGCACCGTTCGTGGGTTTGTTTGGCACCGTCTGGGGCATCTATCACGCGCTGGTGGCCATCGGTGCCACAGGCAACGCCAGCATCGACGCAGTGGCGGGACCGATTGGCGAAACCCTGATCATGACGGCGCTGGGCCTGGCCGTGGCGATTCCGGCGGTGCTGGGCTACAACACGCTGGTGCGTGGCAACAAATTCATCATCGCCCGCATGAACCGCTTTGCACACGACCTGCACGCCTATTACGTGACCGGTGCCCGCGTCACGCCATCGTCGCAAGCCTTGGGTCAAACCCATGTCGGCCAGCCACACACCGGCCACTGAGCGCCTGACCCGCCGAGAAGGAAACCCGCATGTCCTTTGAAATCAACGACAACGACGACGTGATGAACGAAATCAACATGACGCCCCTGGTGGACGTCATGCTGGTCTTACTCATCATCTTCATCATCACCATACCGGTGGTGCAACACGCCGTGAAGGTGGAACTGCCCCGCACCAGCAGCAGCCGCGACCAGACGCCGCGCGACAACCTGCAATTGGCCATCGACAGCCAGGGCCAGTTTTTTCTGGGCAAACAAGCTGTCACGGCCGATGCACTGGAAAACGCCTTGCGCGAGCACGCGGCCAAAGACCCACAGCCACAGCTCTACATTCGGGGTGACAAAAAAGTCGCTTATGAACATGTGGCCCAGGCGATGACAGCCGCACAACGGGCAGGCTTGGCCAAAATCGGCTTTGTCACCGAAGGCCAAAAGCCATGAGTTTGAAGCCCGCTGTGGCTGCGTCCACAGAGCTGACAACGCCGGGCAAGGCCCACCCGTCGCCATTGCCTGCCCATCCCACACCGATCAAGTCCAACGGGCCGCAAACCCTGGACAGCCGTGAACTGCTGGGCGACCAGGCCATAGTGTTGATTCAGCACCAGGGAGAAATCTACCGGCTGCAAACCACGCGGCAAGGCAAGTTGATCCTGACCAAATGAAGCCTTGATCTGTCAGGTCCCATGAAAAAACCGGACGCGAGGTCCGGTGTTTTCATGTCGGCACGAAGCCAATCAAGAGCGGATAAGGTGGTCAAAAGCGCTGAGTGCGGCCTTGGCGCCCTCGCCTGCAGCGATCACGATCTGCTTGTACGGTACGGTGGTGCAGTCTCCTGCCGCAAACACCCCAGGCACATTGGTGTGGCCCTTGGCGTCCACCACGATCTCACCAAACTTGCTCAGCTCGACCGTGCCTTTGAGGAACTCGGTGTTGGGCACCAAGCCGATTTGCACGAACACGCCCGCCAATTCGACATGGTGCTCGGTGCCGGTCGCGCGGTCTTTGTAACTGATGCCATTGACCTTGCTGCCGTCGCCCGTGATCTCGGTCGTCTGGGCGTTGGTGTGCACCGTCACGTTGGGCAGGCTGTGCAACTTTTTGACCAACACCGCATCGGCTTTCAATTGCTCAGCGAATTCGATCACAGTGACGTGTTCGACGATGCCCGCCAAATCGATCGCCGCTTCGATGCCGGAGTTGCCGCCGCCGATCACGGCGGTGCGCTTGCCCTTGAACAACGGACCATCGCAATGCGGGCAATAGGCCACGCCTTTGTTTTTGTACTCGGCTTCGCCGGGCACGTTCACATTGCGCCAACGGGCTCCGGTGGACAAAATCACGGTCTTGGCCTTGAGTGTGCCGCCGTTTTCCATCTGCACCTGCACCAAACCGTCTGCGCCCGCGGGGATCAATTTGTCAGCGCGTTGCAGGTTCATGATGTCCACACCGTAATGTCGCACTTGGGCTTCGAGCGCGGCGGCAAACTTGGGGCCATCGGTCTCCAGCACCGAGATGTAGTTTTCAATCGCCATGGTGTCGTTGGTCTGGCCGCCAAAGCGCTCAGCAGCCACACCCACGCGAATGCCCTTGCGGGCGGCGTACACAGCCGCAGCCGCACCAGCGGGTCCACCACCCACAATCAAAACCTCAAACGCGTCTTTGGCGTTGAGCTTGACGGCTTCACGCTCCCCGGCGTTGGTGTCCAGCTTGGCCACGATTTCCTCAACAGACATGCGACCGGAGCCAAACACTTTGCCGTTCAAAAACACCATGGGCACGGCCATGATCTGGCGCTCTTCCACTTCTTTTTGGAACGCACCGCCTTCGATGACCACGGTCTTGACCTTGGGGTTCATGATCGCCATCAAAGACAAGGCCTGCACCACATCAGGGCAGTTGTGGCAAGACAAGGACATGTAAACCTCAAAGCTGAAGTCACCCTCCAAGGCCTTGATGCTGTCGATCACATCCTGCTCGACTTTGGGTGGGTGGCCGCCAGTCCAAAGCAGCGCCAACACCAGCGAGGTGAACTCGTGCCCGAGCGGCAGACCGGCAAAACGCACGCCTTCGGTTTGCCCATCGCGGGCAACGACAAAAGACGGCTTGCGGCTGTCATGGCCCGAAGTGTCCAAAGTGACCTTGTCAGACAGGCTGACGATGGTCTCCAACAGGCTCTTCATGTCGGTGCCAGTTTCACTGTCGTCCAGCGAAGCGATCAAGCGAATCGGCTGGCGCAGCAAGGCCAAATATTGCTGCAATTGGGCTTTGAGGGTGTCGTCGAGCATGGTTTTCTCCGGTTTCAGGCTACAAAAATCCCAGACCCTCGCTTGTGACGGGGCCGATTTTTAAGGGGTTGGTGGGAATCGTTGAGGGCAGCTCACGGCAGGCTTGTGACCTGAATGGGCTGCGCTCAACGTCCTGCAAGGCAGGCCGTCGGCTCAAGACTGCCCTGATTGAACAGGGCGTCCGATCAAGATTTAGATCTTGCCGACCAGGTCGATGGAAGGAGCCAAAGTCTTGGCGCCTTCTTTCCACTTGGCTGGGCACACTTGGCCGGGGTTGGCGGCGGTGTACTGGGCAGCGGTCAGCTTGCGCAGGGTCTCAGACACGTCACGGGCGATTTCGTTGGAATGGATCTCCACGGTCTTGATCATCAACTCGGGGTTGATGATGAAAGTGCCGCGCAGTGCCAGGCCTTCTTCGTCAATGTGCACGCCAAATGCGCGTGTCAGCGCGTGTGTAGGGTCGCCCATCAATGGGAACTTGGCCTTGCCCACGGCAGGCGAAGTCTCGTGCCAGACTTTGTGCGAGAAGTGGGTGTCGGTGGTCACGATGTAGACCTCGGCACCGGCTTTCTGGAAAGCCGCATAGTTGTCGGCCGCGTCTTCGATTTCTGTGGGGCAGTTGAAGGTGAACGCAGCGGGCATGAAAATCAGCACGTTCCACTTGCCTTTGAGGCTTTGCTCGGTGACTTCGATGAACTTGCCGTTGTGAAAAGCCTGGGCTTTGAAGGGCTGAACTTGTGTGTTGATCAGGGACATGGTGTTTCCTTTGGTTGGTTTAAAAAAACTATCGAATGAGAAAACTCATTGGTAGCAATCATAATGCAGCCCAGGTCGATGAGCCATGAATAGTTCCTATCAAACCGATAGGCAAAACCTTCAGCCGCGTCAACCCTTCATGGCCGCTTGGCATTTCGGGCTGGGCCAACAGCAAACCCGAGTGCCAGGCACAGCCAAGCCAAAATCCAGGCCCCACCACCCCAAGGCACCATGGCCCGCAGCGCGTCAAACCCCAGCACATTGCGTGCATACAGGTTGAAGCTGAACAAGAGCAAGCCCACGAGCATCAGCCAGCCAGCGGCTTGCAGCCATCGCGAAACGCCAAAGCAAGCGCTGACCAAACCCACTAGCACCAAGCCCAGCGAATGGAACTGTTGCTGGGTCAGCGCGGTTTGCACCATGGCCGGCACGCCGCCCGCAAACACGGGCAAATGCGCGAATGCCGCGCTGAACACCACGCTGGAACACGCGCTCAGGGCACCCAGCGACAAGAAAATTCGGGCGGATACGGGCAAAGAATGCTGCGGGGTCAAATTCATGGGGGTCCTGCCGAAAACAACAAGCCACATTGGAGCATGGCTTTGTGCCAAGCCCTTGACCTTGATCAGGGCTTTCGCGAGCCTTTTGGCGCACAGTGAATCACCCAAACCCATTCAAGGATGCCCCATGAAAATGCTGATTGACCTGTTTTCGACCGACTATGGCTTGATGAGTTTGGGCGTGATCGTGTTCATGCTGCTCATGGCCGCTTTTTTCTTGCGCATGTTTGTGCACAAAATGAACCACAACGAATAAAAATGCGCCCTCAGAGCAAGGGCCTGCGGTAGCCACCAGCATGGCCATTGGGTGAGAAAACAACTTGCCAAAGTTGGTTGTCTCGGGCCCGAAAGGTGCCCGCACAGCACAACAGGTAATAACGCCACATGCGGTAAAAACGCTCGCCATACCGGCCTTGCAGTGAGGGCCAAGCGTCTTCGAATCGGGCGTTCCAAGCCATCAGGGTTTTGTCGTAATCTTCGCCAAAGTTATGCCAGTCCTCCATGACGAAGTGGTCTTCGCTGGCCAAAGCGAGGTCCGATGACGACGGCAAGACCCCGTTGGGGAAGATGTATTTTTCAATCCAGCGGTCAATGCCCGCCCCCGACCGGTTCTTGCCAATGGTGTGCAGCAAAAACAAACCATCGTCACGCAAGCTGCGCCGTGCCATGTCAAAGTAAGCGCGGTAGTTTTTGTGGCCCACATGCTCGAACATGCCCACTGAGGCGATGCGGTCAAAGCGTTGTTCACCGTCAGGGTTGAAGCGCCGGTAATCCAACAGCTCAAACCGGACTGGCAAATCTCGTGCTTTTTCTGCACCCAAGCGGGCTTGCTCTTTGGAAACAGTCAGCCCCACGCACTGCACGCCGTAATGCTTGGCGGCAAAGCACATCAAACTGCCCCAGCCGCAGCCAATGTCCAGCAAACGCATGCCCGGCTGGAGCTGCAACTTTTGACAAATCAGGTCCAGCTTGGCCTCTTGCGCCTGTGCCAAGGTTTGCGCCACGGGCCAATAGCCACAGCTGTAAGCCATGGTCGGGTCGAGCATGGCTTCGTACAAATCGTTGCCCAAGTCGTAATGCACCTCGCCCACCTGCCACGCACGGCTTTGGGATTGCAGGTTGGTCAGTCGCGCCTTGAGCGAGGCCCACAGCCAGCCGGCACGGCCAACCTGCTCGTCCAGCCGCGCTCGCAAAATGCGGGCAATGAATTCGTCGAGCTGGTTGCAGTCCCACCAGCCGTCCACATAGCTCTCTCCCAAACCCAAACTGCCCTGCGTCAAGATGCGGTCAAAGGTGGCCGGATGGTGCACGCGCATGTCCCAGGGTCTGCCACCCCCAACCCGAATGTCGGCGGTGGCCAACAACTGAGATGCCCTGCGCCAGTTGTCGTCGGTGTTGACCAGCGACTGTGTTGACCACGCGATGCCTGAACCCATGCGTCTCTCCTGAACCGATGCCCCCGGCCGTGTTGGTCGGGATGAAGTTCATGCTAGAGGGCCGCAGCTCGATTGGGTATTCAAGCTTTCAAGTAGTGCTTTACCCCAAAACCATTAGCCGGAGTGCTTTCTGGCGGGTCTTTCGGCCTGCTGGACGTGCATGCCAGATGTGCATAATTGACGTTGACGTAACGTCAATCAAATTCAGGAGCTCAACATGGACATTCAAGGCAAAGTTTTCATCGTCACAGGTGGCGCATCCGGTCTGGGCGAAGGCACCGCCCGCATGCTGGCGGCCCATGGGGCCAAAGTCGTCATTGCCGACATGCAGGCCGAAAAAGGCGCGGCTGTGGCCAAAGAACTGGGCGGCGCGTTCGTCAAGTGCGACGTCAGCAACGAAGCCGATGGCCAAGCCGTGGTGGCCCAAGCCGTGGCCATGGGCAAGCTCATGGGATTGGTCAACTGCGCGGGCATCGCCCCCGCAGAAAAAACCGTGGGCAAAAACGGCGCGCACAGCCTGGCCGTCTACACCAAGACCATCATGGTCAACCTGGTCGGCACCTTCAACATGATCCGACTGGCATCGGAAGCCATGTGCAAAAACGAGCCCGAAGCCACAGGCGAGCGCGGCGTGTTGATCAGCACCGCCAGCGTGGCTGCTTATGACGGCCAAATTGGCCAAGCCGCCTATGCCGCATCCAAAGGCGGCGTGGTCGGCATGACACTGCCCATCGCCCGCGACCTGGCCCGCAACGGCATCCGCAACATGACCATTGCCCCCGGTATTTTTGGCACCCCCATGCTGTTTGGCATGCCCCAAGAAGTGCAAGACGCGCTGGCGGCAGGCGTGCCCTTCCCCAGCCGCTTGGGCACTCCCCAGGACTACGCCAAACTGGCCAAGCACATCATCGAAAACGACATGCTCAATGGCGAAGTGATTCGGTTGGATGGGGCGATTCGCTTGGCACCCAAGTGAACTAAAACTGCTCACAATGGCTTGCGGTTCAGGCCTGCTGGCACTCGGGGAAATTTACCGATAGCATGTTCCTGTCACGGAGAACACATGGAAAAAACCCTGCCATTCAGCCTGATTTGTCTTTCGCTCTTGAGCGCCTGCACCGTCCCGCCCAGCAGCCCTTGGCGCTACAGCGTGCCCGAGCAACCCGAAGCTGCCAGTGGCAACACCGACAAACCCGGCTGGGCCTATGCGCGGCAGGCTGTGGCCGCCGCCAACCCGCTGGCCACCGATGCCGGGCAGCAAATTTTGCAGGCTGGGGGTTCGGCCATGGATGCCGCCATAGCCGTGCAGCTGGTGCTGGGTTTGGTGGAGCCGCAGTCCAGTGGTATCGGCGGCGGGGCTTTTTTGCTGCACTTTGATGGCCAGAAAGTCACGGCGCACGACGGGCGCGAGACCGCCCCGGCGGGTGCCCAGGGCGACATGTTTGTGGGTGACAACGGCAAGCCCCTCCTGTTTGACGATGCGGTCTTAAGTGGCCATTCCGTGGGCGTGCCCGGCGCGATGCGCATGCTGGAAGCCGCACACCGGCAGCACGGTGTCTTGCCTTGGGCCCAGTTGTTTGCGCCCGCCATCACGTTGGCCGAACAAGGCTTCAAGGTCAGTGCGCGCCTGCACGCCCTGCTGCAAGCCGATCCACACCTGAAAAAAGACCCTCTGGCCCTGCGCTTTTTCTACAACGCACAAGGCCAGGCTTGGCCTGTGAGCCATGTGCTGCGCAACCCCGAATACGCCCATGTGCTGCGCCGCATGGCCAGCGAAGGCAGCCGTGCCCTGCACGAAGGGCTTGTGGCCCAGGCCATTGTTCAGCGCACACAAGCCGCGCCACGCCCCGGAAGTTTGAGTCTGCAAGACCTGGCCAACTACCAGCCCCGTGAACGTGAAGCCTTGTGCTTCGATCACACCGCGCGGTCTCGCGCGTACCGCATCTGTGGTTTTCCACCGCCGTCATCGGGCCAGATCGCCATTGGGCAGATCCTGGGCGTGCTGGCCAACACAAGCGCTCAGGGTGCCGAATTTGCAGACGGCTTGCCCTCACCCGACTGGTTGCACCGCTACACCGAGGCCTCGCGCCTGGCCTTTGCTGACCGGGCACAGTACGTGGCCGACCCCGACTTTGTGCGTGCACCCGCTGGCGATTGGCGCAGCTTGCTCGGGTCAGCTTATCTGCGCGAACGCAGCCAACTGATCGGCAACCAGTCGATGAAAGTTGCCACAGCCGGACGGCCAGGCGGCACCCCCACCAGCTTTGCACCCATGCCTGCGCAAGCCGAATACGGCACCAGCCACATCAGCGTGGTCGATGCCCAAGGCCGGGCTGTGGCCATGACCACCACCATCGAGGCCGCCTTTGGTTCGCGTCGCATGGTCACCACCGACCCCACACGGCCCGGTGGCTTTTTGCTCAACAACGAACTGACCGATTTCAGCTTTGTGCCCTCCGACGCGCAAGGCCGGCCCATTGCCAACCGGGTCGAACCCGGCAAACGTCCACGCTCGTCCATGTCGCCCACGCTGGTGTTCGACAAAGCCACGGGGCAGTTGGTCATGAGCGGCGGCAGCCCGGGCGGGGCACTCATCATTCACTACACGGCCAAGCTCTTGACGGGCACGCTGCACTGGGGCCTGAACGCCCAGCAGGCCGTCAGTCTGCCCAACTTTGGCTCACTCAATGGCCCCACGCTGCTGGAGGCCAAACGCTTCCCACCCAGCACCGCAGATGCGTTGAAAGCCCGAGGTCATGATGTGCGTGAGATGGACATGACCAGCGGCCTGCAAGCCATTGAGCGCACACCTCAAGGCTGGTTTGGTGGGGCTGATCCACGCCGTGAGGGTGTGGTGTTGGGGGACTGAATCACCAAGCCGTACAGCCCTCAAAACCAGAAAGCAAAACGGCAGCCTAAGCTGCCGTTTTGCATGGATGCCGGCTCAAGTCCGGCATGACAGGTGAGATCAGTACGCCTGACCCAACTGGCTCAGGATGCCAGGGTTCTCCAGGGTGGAGATGTCTTGCGTGATCTCTTCGCCTTTGGCCAGCGAGCGCAGCAAGCGACGCATGATCTTGCCGGAACGGGTCTTGGGCAAGTTTTCGCCAAAGCGGATGTCTTTGGGTTTGGCGATCGGGCCGATTTCTTTGGCGATGTGATCGCGCAGTTGCTTGGCAATCGCCTTGCCCTCTTCGGTGTTGGGCAATGAGCGCTTGAGCACCACAAATGCACAGATGGCTTCGCCTGTGGTGTCATCAGGGCGGCCCACGACAGCGGCTTCAGCCACCAGCTCGGTGCAGCCAACCAAGGCGGATTCGATTTCCATGGTGCCCATGCGGTGACCCGACACGTTCAGCACGTCGTCAATGCGGCCAGTGATGGTGAAGTACCCGGTCTTTTCGTCGCGGATCGCGCCGTCGCCAGCCAGGTAGTACTTGCCCTTGAAGTCGTCCGGGTAGTAGCTCTTTTTGAAGCGCTCAGGATCGCCCCAGATGTTGCGGATCATGGAAGGCCATGGGCGCTTGACGACCAGAATGCCGCCTTGGCCATTGGGCATGTCTTCGCCTGTTTCGCTGACGATGGCGGCCTGGATACCAGGGAACGGCAGTGTGCAAGAGCCGGGCACCATGGGGGTCACACCGGGCAGCGGCGTGATCATGTGACCACCGGTTTCGGTTTGCCAGAAAGTGTCCACAATCGGGCAACGGCTGCCACCCACGTGCTGGTAATACCATTCCCACGCAGCGGGGTTGATCGGCTCGCCGACCGAGCCCAGCAAGCGCAGGCTGGACAGGTCATAGCTCTTGGGGTGCACGGCGTCGTTGGCTTCAGCCAGTTTGATCAACGAACGGATGGCGGTGGGAGCGGTGTAGAAAATCGAGACTTTGTGGTCTTGGATCATTTTCCAGAAGCGGCCAGCATCCGGGTAAGTGGGCACGCCTTCGAACACGATCTCGGTGCCGCCCAAGGCCAGAGGGCCGTAGGTGATGTAAGTGTGGCCAGTGACCCAGCCGATGTCGGCGGTGCACCAGAACACGTCGTCTGCCTTCAAGTCGAAGGTCCACTTGGTGGTCAAGGCCGCGTGCAGCAAATAGCCACCGGTGCTGTGTTGCACGCCTTTTGGCTTGCCAGTCGAGCCGGAGGTGTAGAGCAAGAACAAAGGGTGCTCGGCGCTCACCCACTCTGGCTCGCAGGTGGTGGCTTGCTTGTCGGCCAAGTCGGCCATCCACAGGTCGCGGCCTGCGGTCATGGCGATTTCATTGCCACTGCGCTTGATGACCAAGACGTTTTTGATGCTGTCGCAGCCGCCCAAGTTCAGGGCTTCGTCGACGATGGATTTGAGGGGCAGGTGCTTGCCGCCACGCACTTGGTGGTCAGCGGTGATCACGGCCACAGCGCCAGTGTCTTCAATGCGGTCACGCAGCGATTGGGCCGAAAAGCCCCCAAACACCACCGAGTGGGTCGCACCAATGCGGGCGCAGGCTTGCATGGCGGCCACGCCTTCAATCGACATCGAAATGTAGATGACAACGCGGTCGCCCTTTTGGACACCCAGGGATTTCAAGGCGTTGGCGTATTGGCAGGTTTTGGCCAAGAGTTGGCTGTAAGTGATCTTGGTCACTTCGCCGCCATCGGCTTCAAAAATGATGGCGGTCTTGTCGCCCAGGCCTTTTTCGACGTTGCGGTCCAGGCAGTTGTAAGAAGCATTCAAGGTGCCGTCTTCGAACCACTTGAAGAATGGGGCATTGGACTCGTCCAGCACTTGGGTGAAGGGTGTCTTCCAGGTGATCAGCTCTTTGGCCAATCGACCCCAATAGCCTTGGTAATCTGTTTCAGCTTCTTTGCACAGCGCTTCGTAGGCGGGCATGCCGGAAACGTGGGCGTTCTTGACGAAGTCTGCACTGGGTTGGTAAATGTTGGCGCTCATCTGATTTGTCTCCTCAATGACATGGCGTTTTTGAAACTGGTGCAAATGTCTGCTTTCGCTCTTACAAAGCACTGACTGACAGCAGGCTTGCACAAACAAGGCCTGCGACAGGAGATCTACCGCCTAAAATCGCGGTTTGTCTGAAGTCGCCCACTGTCAAAGAAATTCATGAAGCCCACACCCAAACAGCCCCTCGCACGCAAAAGCTCTTTGAGCTCGTTGAACAGCTTCATCTTTGCCAGCCGGTGGCTGCAGTTGCCTTTGTACTTGGGCCTGATTGCCGCGCAAGCCGTGTACGTGTTCCACTTTTGGGTAGAACTGGTGCATTTGCTCGAAGCCGCTTTTGGCAGCCAGACAGCGCTGCAAGCACTGATCAACGGCATTGGCTACAAAACCACGGCCCCCATCACCTCGCTCAATGAAACCGTGATCATGCTGGTTGTGCTGGGCCTGATCGACGTGGTCATGATCTCCAACTTGCTGATCATGGTGATCGTGGGAGGCTACGAAACTTTTGTCTCACGCTTGAACCTCGAAGGCCACCCCGACCAACCCGAATGGCTGGACCATGTCAACGCCTCGGTGCTCAAGGTCAAGCTGGGCACGGCCATCATTGGCATCAGCTCGATCCACTTGCTCAAAACCTTCATCAACGCCGCCAACTACGACGAAAAAGTGTTGATGTGGCAAACCGTGATCCACATTGCCTTTTTGCTCAGCGCGATCGCCATTGCCTATGCCGACCGATTGATGTCGCACCACGACAAATCCGGCCATTGAATTCCATCGTTTTTTGACCCTCCACTGGACCACCTCACCATGACCACTGTGATCAAACAAGCCGACCTGATCGAATCCGTCGCCGCCGCGCTGCAGTACATCAGCTACTACCACCCGGCCGACTACATCGCCCACTTGGCCAAGGCCTATGAGCGCGAACAAAGCCCGGCCGCCAAGGACGCAATCGCTCAAATCCTGACCAACAGCAAGATGAGCGCCACAGGCCATCGCCCGATCTGCCAAGACACAGGCATCGTCAACGTGTTCCTGAAAGTAGGCATGGATGTGCGCTGGGACGGTTTTACCGGCAGCTTGGACGACGCCGTCAACGAAGGCGTGCGCCGTGGTTACAACCACCCAGACAACACCCTGCGTGCCTCTGTGGTGGCTGACCCGCACTTCAACCGCAAAAACACCAAGGACAACACGCCCGCCGTGATCTTTACCGAGATCGTGCCGGGCAACAAAGTCGACGTGACCGTTGCAGCCAAAGGCGGTGGCAGCGAAAACAAATCCAAGATGATCATGCTCAACCCCGGCGACAGCATCGTCGACTGGGTGCTCAAAACCGTGCCCACCATGGGCGCAGGCTGGTGCCCACCTGGCATGCTGGGCATCGGCATTGGCGGCACCGCTGAAAAAGCCGTGCTCATGGCCAAGGAAAGCCTGATGGACGACCTGGACATGTACCAATTGCTCGAGAAATCCAGCAAAGGCGAGAAGCTCGACCAAGTCGAAGAAATGCGCCTGGAGCTGTACCACAAAGTCAACGCCTTGGGCATTGGCGCACAGGGTCTCGGCGGTTTGACCACCGTGCTCGACATCAAAATCAAGATGTACCCCACCCACGCAGCCAGCAAGCCCGTGGCCATGATCCCCAACTGCGCGGCCACCCGCCACGCGCACTTTGTGCTGGACGGCTCTGGCCCCACTTACCTCGAAGCGCCATCGCTGGACCTGTGGCCCAACGTGAACTGGACACCCGACACCGAGAAAAGCCAACGCGTGGACCTGAACGCCCTCACGCCCGCCGAAGTCGCGAGCTGGAAACCTGGCCAGACGCTGCTGCTCAACGGCAAGATGCTGACAGGCCGCGACGCCGCACACAAACGCATCCAGGACATGTTGGCCAAGGGCGAGCCCCTGCCGGTGGACTTCACCAACCGCGTGATCTATTACGTGGGCCCAGTGGACCCCGTGGGCGACGAGGCCGTGGGACCCGCAGGCCCGACCACAGCCACCCGCATGGACGGCTTCACCGAAATGATGCTGGCTAAAACAGGCCTGATTGCCATGATCGGCAAAGCCGAGCGCGGCCCGGTGGCCATCGAAGCCATCCAAAAACACAAGTCGGCCTACCTCATGGCCGTGGGCGGCGCGGCTTACCTCGTGTCCAAAGCCATCAAGCACGCCAAGGTGGTGGGATTTGCCGACATGGGCATGGAAGCCATCTATGAATTTGACGTGGTCGACATGCCCGTGACGGTGGCGGTAGACGCGGGCGGCACCAGCGCCCACATCACCGGCCCGGCCGAATGGCAAAAGCGCATCGCCACAGGCGAGTTCAAGGGCATTGGCGTGACCGCGGGCTGAATGTGAAGCGGCGGTGGTCACCAGCCATCGCGCTCGCCTGATCCATGACTGAATCACCCATCGGCGTTTTTGACAGCGGCATCGGCGGCCTGAGCATCTTGCAGTCTCTGCTGGCTGCTCTGCCTGCCGAACACTTTGTCTATTGGGCAGACAACGGTCATGCACCCTACGGAGAAAAAACCGATTTGTTCGTACGCCAGCGCAGCCTGGCCATTGCAGATCACTTGATCAAACGGCACCACATCAAAGCCTTGGTGGTGGCCTGCAACACAGCCACCGCGGCGGCCATACATGAGTTGCGCACACAGCACCCGCACCTGATCCTCATTGGTGTCGAGCCGGCCCTGAAACCCGCCTTAAAAATCAGCCAGACTGGGCATATCGGGGTCATCGGTACACGGGGCACACTGGGCAGTGAAAAGTTCCATCGTCTGCTGACCAGCCTCGAAGACCAGGCCCAGTTCACCGTGCAGCCTTGCAACGGACTGGCGCTGGCCATCGAGCAAAGCACCCATCTGACGATGGGGGCCACTGCGACCGAGCGAATCACCGAATTGCTGCAAACCTATACCCGTGAGATGGGTGATTTCGGACAAGCCCCCGGCCAGATGGACACACTGGTTCTGGGATGCACCCACTATGTATTTGCCGAAAGTGCACTGCGCGAACTGCTAGGACCGCAGGTGCATCTGGTCTCTACCGGCCAGCCTGTAGCGCGGCAAACGCGGCGCTTGCTGGAGGCAGCCGCCCTGCTGCGCAGTGGCCCTGGCCCACACGCATTGGCCAACCGCATCAGCCTGCTGAGCAATGGTGACTTGGCCAGCCTGCAAGCGGCAGCACAACGCTGGCTGGGTCTACCGCACGCTGTCTGCCAGCGGGCAGACGCACACGTTTAATCAGTCTTGCCCCAAGGCCATGCGCCGTCCACGGGCCACATTGACGGGCATGAGCAAAACCAGACCCAACACAAACAAGAGCGAGGTCGAGCCAATGGCCAGGCGCTGATTGCCACCGCTCAGCCAAGTGATCAGGCCATAGCTCAAGGGGCCGACGATGCTGGCCAGACGGATCGCAAAAGTCCAAAGACCAAAGAACTCGCCCAAGCGCTCAGGTGGCGCCATCAGGCCTGCCATGGCCCGACCAGAAGACTGACTCGAGCCCATGCAGAGGCCCGCAATGGCGGCAGCCCACCAGAACACCTCCTTGGTGCTCGACAAAGCCGCGATCACACACGTCAATATCCAACCCAGCAAAGTCAAGGACAACGCCAACTTGTGGCCCATCCGGTCTTGGGCATAACCAAACACAAAAGCGCCCACAAAGGCTGCGATGTTCAGTACAAAGATCAGAACCATGGTCTCTTGTGCTTGAAACCCAATGACCTGTTCGGCGTAAATGGCCGCCAACGAAATGGCCACCGCCACCCCGCCCTGATAGGCCACCGCGCATGCCATCAGTCGGGTGAAATCTTTGTACGGGCGTGCGTCGCGGAATGTTTGAGCCAAACCTTGCAAGCTTGCCAGCATGCCCACAACAGGCGCGTCTGGCTGGGGTTTAGCGTGCTCACGCATCAAGACAAAAGTCACGCAAGCCGCAACGCCATAAACCAAGGCGGTGATCAACATGGTCACCGGCACAAATTGACCGCCTGTCTCACCCCGCGCTTGCGCTGCCAATACATAGGCCAAGCAGACACCCAGCGTGAGCATGCCGCCGATGTAACCCACCGCCCAGCCCCAACCGCTGACGCGGCCCATGGCTTGGGGTTGGGCCAGTTCGGGCAAAAAAGAAGCGGTCAAAGACTCGCCATAAGAAAAGAATGTGTTGGAGATCACCAGGATCAGCAAACCCAAAGCCACCTGCCCCGGCCCCACGAGGGCCAATGCCGCCGTGCTGATCACGCAGCCCGCAGTGACCCACATCAGCAAACGCCTTTTGCCCGCCACACGGTCAGCCCATGCACCCAGCCCCGGCATGGTCAGCATGACGATCAGATAAGAAGTACTCAGGGCCGATGTCCAAGCGAGCGTGGCCCAAGGTGCGCCACCCGCCACGCCCCCGACAAAATAGGCCGCAAACACAGCGGTGATCACCACGGTGGTGTAGCCAGAATTGGCGAAGTCGTACATCGCCCAGCCAAACACCTCACGCAATCGAACACCTGGGTTAAGAGCTTCGCGCGAGAACATGGCAGTCATGAATGGGGCTTTCAGTGAAGGTGTCTTGGGCGGCGACCGCCGCCACCATGGCCGCTGCTGTTGCCGCCCGAGCCTCTGGGCGGCTTGCCCAGTTCAAGCGAGCTGACCAAATTGTCAAAACGCTGACTGAACAACTTGTCGATTTCGGCCACGACACCAGACAACTCGGAACCATCAAAATGACGCTCCATCATGTTCACCACATCGTGAATCAACAAGTCGCGCTGGGCTTGCATGATCGCGCCTGGATCCGGGCCGACAAACAGCATCACAAAATCATCGCGCGACTCAGCGCCACTGGCTTCATCTTCGTCGTCAAATTCAGTGTCGTAAAAAGTGACCTCAATCTGAGTGCCCGCAGCAGACAACTCGTTGAGGTTCATGCACAGGTCTTCCATGACCATGCGAAAGTCTTCGTCACCTCGGACCGTCCAGCACATTTGCAGACGGTGCAAGCCCGCATCAAAACGGATGCCGGGTTCTTCCTCGTAAAGACTGGGTGAGCCTTCGCTCAGACTGCGAGTTCCTGCGTAACGCCAAAGCGGCTTGAGCGCTTCCTGAATCGCCTGGATGTCGGTGCCGGGTTTGATCGGCACATCACCATGCACATGAATTTCAAGCGGTGCGTTGTCGTTTTTCATGATGGTGCTTTTGTAACGGTGGTGCCCCGAGCCGGAATCGAACCGGCACGCCCGTTATTCACGAAGCAACGGATTTTAAGTCCGGTGTGTCTACCGATTTCACCACCGGGGCATAGGCTCTATTGTGCCTTGATAAAAACGATTTTTCGGCTCAATTAAGCTGCAAGTTCTGCATGGCCAAAACATAAAAAGCGATCACACTGAAATAGCCAACAGCCCAGAAAATGGACCGAAACAAGGCTTTGTCAGCCAGATAACAAGCGACATAAGCCACTCGCGCCGCCACAAAAAGAACCGCCAACAAATCAACCACGAAAGGATCGACACCCGTCAGCAGCGCCAACACCAAGCCAACGGCAAAAAATGGAAAGGCCTCCAAGCTGTTCGCCTGAGCGGCATTGGCCCGCGCTCTAAAGCCACTTTGCTGTGCCAGCCAAGCACGGGGGTTGTGGTTGTCATAGCCCTTGGCGCCCGCCTTGGCAATGCCCGCACAAAACACAGGCATCAAGCCAGCGACCAAAACACAGGCGTAAGAAATCACCATTGCAGCTCACATTTCAATTTGACAGCGCCGGATCGCCAAACAACACCTTGTGCGCGAACCAACAAAAAAGCCACTGAGGATCAGTGGCTTTGGGCATTAAAGAACCGGCTCACACCAGGTCCGTTCAATCAGCCGCCTTTTTTGGAGCGCTTGCCGGGGTTCTTCTTGTTGCGGGTTGAAACACCACGCTCCAAACTCACTCGCTGACCGCGGCCATGCGTAGGCAAGGTCACGCCAGGCAATGCAGGCAGGGGTGCTGTGAATTTACGATCTGCTTCGGTAACGATTTTGTTGCCCATCTATGGCTCCAGATAAATAATGCAAAGCGATATTAGGCCACAAGAATGCACTGTTTTGAGCGGTGATCGCGTCAAGTTGACATCGATCCGCATGGCTTGGGTCATTGAACAGGCGATAAACTGGCCACATGGACTTCACTCCCCTGTTGATCGTGGCCTATTTCGCCTTGTTGGCGATCACCCTTCGCAAACGCGGGGGCAGCATTGAGGGGCCCTGGCTTTTTTTCTTTCGCGCGTTTTTCCCCAACTGGAAGTTCTTCCACGGCATCAACCTCACCCCTCGCCTGTATGTTCGTGGCCAATCGAAAATGGGCAACTGGTCCGACTGGTGCCTGGTTTATCCAAGGTTGCCTCTCAGACCACAGCATCTGGTCCACAACCCGGCCGTCAACTTGGCACTCACGCACCAAAACCTGGTTGATCACCTGGCCAACGACATCAACGACTTGCCCGATGGCACAGACATACGGCAACGGGTAACTTACCAGTTGGTCAGTCGTTTGGCCCGGCAAGCCATTGCAGGCGGGCAATGGGGTGATCGCCCCATGATGGCCGAAGAACCGCTACGCGACCTTTCGGCTTTCCAGTTTGAAGTGCGAATGGAAATGCCTGGAACTCAAAGCAGCCATCTCATGCTGCAATCGCCAGAAATACCCACATGAGCTTGACACTGGCCATTCGCATTTTTGAAGTTCTGCTGGGCTGGAGCCTTCTGCTGCAAACGCTTGAATACCTGCGTGTGCAGTCACTGGATCGCGTGGCCGTCTGGCCGATTCTTCAACAAGAAATTCCCACACGACCCGCCTGGATCAAATTTTGTCTGAACAAGCTGTTCCAGCCACGCCCCTACAAAGCATTGCTGGGCTTGCGTCTGGCGCTCGCGATTGCATTGATGTTGGGGCACATCGGATTGATCGGAGCCCTGCTGCTCTTTTTGATCGCGATGCTCTTGCTTTTGCGCTGGCGCGGGGCGTTCAATGGCGGCAGCGACTTCATGACCCTGGTCGCCATCACAGGACTCTTGCTGGCGCACATTGTGGGCAGCCTGACAGACAGCCCCCTGGGCTGGCGAGCCGGTCTTTGGTACATCAGCCTGCAAACGATCAGCTCGTATTTCGTCTCCGGCTGGGTCAAGCTCATGCGTCCAGAGTGGCGGTCAGGCCGCGCCATGACGCTCTTTTTAGACACCGGCGTTTATGGCCCATTGCCTGCCAAGAGCATTTTCAGGAACCCCACTGTCGCCAGGATCTGTTCCTGGTCGTTTACGGTTTGGGAAGGCTGCTTTCCAATCGCGCTGCTCGATGTTCGACTGGCCTGGATGTTTTGCGCTGTGGCGGCCCTCTTCCACTTTCTGGTGTTCGTGTTCTTCGGCCTCAACCGGTTTTTCTGGGCTTGGACAGCCACGTTCCCGGCCGTTTTGTATTGCTCGGGTGCCAAATGGTAAAAAGCCGCTACGGCATGAAGCAGTAGCGGCTTTCTATCTGGAGGCGCGACCCAGAGTCGAACTGGGCTAGACGGATTTGCAATCCGTTGCATAACCGCTTTGCTATCGCGCCAGAATCAAAATCATGCTGACAAAAATGGGAAGCTGGTGCTTCCCATTTTTTTTGAAAGACGTTGAAACTTCTTTCAATGTTTGGAGCGGGAAACGAGACTCGAACTCGCGACCTCAACCTTGGCAAGGTTGCGCTCTACCAACTGAGCTATTCCCGCATTCTAAGCCTCGAATTATACATCGAGAAAATGCAGTTTTCTCCATCACGGGAATCAAAAAACCATGTTCTTGGTCAATCGAAACGCCGAACTTGAGGGCACCATTTTTGAGACCCAACAAACAAAAAAGGGAAGCGATTGCTTCCCTTTTTGCTGAAAGATATTGGTACTTCTTTCAATGTTTGGAGCGGGAAACGAGACTCGAACTCGCGACCTCAACCTTGGCAAGGTTGCGCTCTACCAACTGAGCTATTCCCGCATTTCAGTGAACTTGGCATTGTATGCTTTGTTCGCTGCGTTGGATGAATTGTAATGCAGATTTCAGGGCATTTTGAGGTGCCCCGAAAAATTTGCATCAATGTTTTACAGCATCCACTTTGGCTGTGGCTGCCACGGCGGGCACAGCAGCTGCGGCGACCTCTTCGTCACTCAATGGCACTGGTTTGGCTTCCAAAGCAATGTCCAAAACTTGGTCAATCCATTTCACAGGCACGATCTCCAAACCATTTTTGACATTCTCAGGAATGTCTTGCAGGTCTTTGACGTTGTCTTCTGGAATCAACACGGTTTTGATACCACCGCGCAAAGCGGCCAGCAGCTTTTCTTTCAGGCCACCAATAGCGGTCACTTCACCACGCAACGTGATTTCACCCGTCATGGCGACATCTGCACGCACGGGGATGCCTGTCATGGCCGACACCATCGCTGTTGTCATGGCCGCACCCGCGCTCGGGCCGTCTTTGGGCGTTGCCCCATCAGGAACGTGGATGTGCAGGTCTTTCTTTTCAAAGACTTCGTCCTTGATTCCCAACAAACGCGATCGGCTGCGCACCACGGTGCGGGCTGCCTCGACAGATTCTTTCATCACATCGCCCAGCGAACCGGTACGGGTGATGACGCCTTTGCCAGGCATCAAAGCCGCCTCAATGGTTAGCAAATCGCCGCCCACTTCGGTCCACGCCAAACCCACCACCTGGCCAACCTGGTTCTTTTGCTCGGCACGGCCGTAGCTGTACTTGCGCACGCCCAGAAAGTCGTTCAGGTTGTCAGCGTTCACCACAACCTGTGGCTTCATTTGCTTGAGCAGCAAGGCCTTGACAACTTTGCGGCAAATTTTGCCCAGTTCGCGTTCGAGCGAACGCACACCTGCCTCGCGAGTGTAATAACGCACCACATCGCGCACAGCGTCTTCGGTCACGTTCAACTCGGCATCTTTCACACCGTTGTTGGTCATTTGCTTGGGCAGCAAATACTTCATGGCGATGCTGGTTTTTTCGTCTTCGGTATAGCCAGACAAACGAATGACTTCCATGCGGTCCAACAGGGCCGAGGGAATGTTCATCGAATTGGACGTTGCCACAAACATCACATCGCTCAGGTCAAAATCGACCTCAACATAGTGGTCACCAAAGGTGTGGTTTTGTTCGGGATCAAGCACCTCGAGCAACGCGCTTGATGGGTCACCCCGGAAATCCGTGCCCAGTTTGTCGATTTCATCGAGCAAGAAAAGCGGGTTTTTAGTGCCGACCTTGTTCAGGTTCTGCAGCACCTTGCCGGGCAACGCCCCGATGTAGGTGCGGCGGTGGCCGCGAATTTCGGCTTCGTCACGCATGCCGCCCAGGGCCATGCGCACGTATTTGCGACCCGTGGCCTTGGCAATAGATTGACCCAGCGAGGTCTTGCCCACACCCGGAGGCCCAACCAGACACAAAATGGGGGCCTTGACCTTGTCAACGCGTTGCTGCACAGCAAGATATTCAAGGATGCGGTCTTTGACTTTGTCCAAGCCAAAATGGTCCTGGTTCAACACGTCTTCGGCATTGGCCAGGTCATGCTTGAGCTTGGTTTTTTTGCCCCAGGGCAGGCCAATCAACACATCCAGATAGTTGCGTACCACCGAGGCTTCGGCCGACATGGGCGACATCAGCTTGAGTTTTTTCAGCTCGCCTTCGGCCTTTTTCCGGGCCTCGGCAGACATCTTGGCCGCTTTGATCTTCTTTTCGATTTCTTCGATGTCAGCGCCCTCTTCGCCTTCGCCCAGTTCTTTCTGGATGGCTTTGACCTGTTCGTTCAGGTAAAAGTCGCGCTGGTTCTTTTCCATCTGGCGCTTGACGCGACCCCGGATGCGCTTGTCAACATTCAGGATGTCAACCTCGTGCTCCAACTGGGCAAACAGGTTTTCCAAACGCGCCTTGATGCTGGCCAAATCCAGAACCTGCTGTTTGTTCTCGAGTTTGAGCGGCAAGTGCGCGGCAATCGTGTCCGCCAATCGGCCCGGATCGTCGATGCTGGAGATCGAGGTCAGGATCTCGGGTGGGATTTTCTTGTTGAGCTTGACGTACTGGTCAAACTGCTGCATCACAGCACGGCGCAGCGCTTCGATTTCGCTGCTGGGCTCTGCCTGCTCGGCCGATGGGTCAACCGGGGTGACCGTGGCCACAAAGTGCGCCTCGCCATCGACAATCGACTTGACCAAGGCGCGCTGCTGGCCTTCGACCAACACCTTAACGGTGCCATCAGGCAGTTTGAGCATTTGCAAAATGGTCGAAACACAACCCACTTCGAACATATCGTCCGTAGCGGGTTCGTCCTTGGCGGCGGTTTTTTGGGCCACCAGCATGATGCGGCGCTCGGCGGCCATGGCCGATTCGAGGGCCTTGATGCTCTTGGGACGCCCCACAAACAAAGGAATCACCATGTGAGGGAAAACGACCACGTCACGCAGCGGCAACATGGGCAGTTCGATCGGGGTGGGCGGTAAAGGTGTGTGTCCAGACATGTGTGTCCCTCAGGTCAATTCAGCTGCACATGGATGCTGCGGCCGCGATTTCAACCCATCCAAGAAAAAAGGGGCTCCATCGCGGTGCTGCGCATGTGGGTCAGGCCTGTTTGGCCGACTCGCGGTAAACCAGCAGCGGTGGCTTGTTGTCATCGATGACGGACTCGTCCACCACCACTTTTTCAACATTGACCGCATTGGGCAATTCAAACATCGTATCGATCAAGGCCTGCTCCATGATGGACCGCAGACCACGGGCACCGGTCTTGCGGGCCAAGGCCTTGCGGGCCATGGCTGCTAGCGCGTTGGGGCGGACTTCGAGCTCCACGCCCTCCATGGCCAGCAGTTTGGTGAACTGCTTGACCACTGCGTTTTTGGGCTCGGTCAAAATTTGCACCAAAGCATCTTCGCTCAGCTCGGCCAAAGTGGCCACCACAGGCAAACGGCCCACCAGCTCGGGAATCAGACCAAACTTGATCAGGTCTTCGGGCTCAACTTCATTGAACACGTCCGTGATGGAACGTTGCTTCTTGCTCTTGACTGTTGCACCAAAACCGATGCCACCAGACTCGGTGCGGTTTTCAATGACTTTTTCAAGTCCGGCAAATGCACCGCCGCAAATGAACAGGATGTTGGTGGTGTCGATCTGCAAAAAGTCTTGATTGGGGTGCTTGCGGCCGCCCTGCGGGGGCACGCTGGCCATGGTGCCTTCGACCAGCTTGAGCAAAGCCTGCTGAACGCCCTCGCCCGACACATCACGCGTGATCGAGGGGTTGTCTGACTTGCGGGTGATCTTGTCGATCTCATCGATGTAGACGATGCCGCGCTGGGCACGCTCCACATCGTAATTGCAGGTTTGCAGGAGTTTGGCGACGATGTTCTCGACGTCTTCACCCACATAACCCGCTTCGGTCAAGGTGGTGGCATCGGCCATGACAAAAGGCACGTCCAGCATGCGGGCCATGGTCTGTGCCAGCAAGGTCTTGCCAGAACCCGTGGGGCCGATCAGCAAGATGTTGCTTTTGGCCAGTTCGACGTCGTCTTTCTTTGCACTTTCTTTGTGCTTGAGGCGCTTGTAGTGGTTATAAACCGCCACCGCCAGGCTTCGCTTGGCCTTTTCCTGGCCAATCACGTAGTTGTCCAAGTTGGTCTTGATGTCCAGTGGAGTAGGCAAGCCTTCTTTGGCCCCATCGGCCACAGTCGTGGTGGCCAGTTCATCGCGCACGATGTCGTTGCACAAGTCAATGCATTCGTCGCAAATGAAAACCGATGGACCTGCAATCAGCTTTTTGACCTCGTGCTGGCTTTTGCCGCAAAAGGAGCAGAACAGGTTTTTCTCAGTAGTTGAGCCTTTTTTATCGGCCATAAATGTCGCCTCGGAATCCGGAATTCATCAATGATAACGAAAGAAAAACGGCGCTCACCCGTTCAAGGTAAACGCCGTCAGCCAGGGAGCCGGATGAACCGGCTGCCCTCAAGCGCGTTTGGAAATGACTTCGTCCACCAAACCGTAGTCTTTGGCTTCGGTCGCAGACAGGTAATAGTCGCGCTCGGTGTCAAGCTCAATCTTTTCCAGCGGCTGGCCCGTGTTCTCGGACAAGATGCGGTTGAGGTGTGCACGGGTCTTCACGATTTCACGGGCAGCGATCTCGATCTCTGTGGCCTGACCACGGGCACCGCCCAGAGGCTGGTGAATCATGATCTTGGAGTTGGGTAGCGAAAAGCGCTTGCCCTTGGCACCCGAAGACAACAAAAACGCGCCCATGCTGGCGGCCATGCCGTTACACAAGGTGGAAACATCGGGCTTGATGAAGTTCATGGTGTCGTAAATCGCCATGCCGGCGCTCACCGAGCCACCTGGCGAGTTGATGTACAGCGAAATGTCCTTTTCGGGGTTTTCGCTCTCCAAAAACAGCAACTGGGCGACGATCAGGTTGGCCATGTGGTCATTGACCTCACCCACCAAAAAGATCACGCGCTCTTTGAGCAAACGCGAATAGATGTCGTAGGCGCGTTCGCCACGTCCCGACTGCTCAACGACCATGGGCACCATGCCCAAATTTGTGATTTCCAGTGCGCTCATCATTTCTCCAAGAATGTCACAGATGACTTTAACCCGAGTTTTCAACCCACCAAAGAGATGGGGCTTGTTTGCCAGACTGCAAGCCCGGCACAAGCCCCATTCTCAATAGAATCAAAGTTCTATCAGGCTTGTTGGCCCATCAGCTCTTCAAAAGTGATGGCTTTTTCGACCACTTTGGCCTGGGCCAGGACGAAATCAGACACATTGCTCTCGATGACCACGGCTTCGACTTCGGCCAAACGCTGGTTGTCGCTGTTGTACCAACGCACCACGTCATCGGGACGCTCGTAACTGGCGGCCAGTTCTTCGATGTGGGCTTTGATCTGTTCTGGCTTGGCGTGCAGTGTGTTGCCACGCACGACTTCGGCCACGACCAGGCCCAGGCGCACGCGCTGCTCGGCTTGAGGACGGAAGATGTCGTCAGGGATTGGGGCTTTGTCGGCGTCCTTGATGCCGCGTTGCTTCAAGTCAGCGCGGGCGCCGTCTTTCAGGCGCTCAATTTCGGACTGAACGATCGACTGGGGCAAGTCCAGCTCGGCCTTGGCCACCAAAGCATCCATGGCGGCTTGCTTGTTGCGGGCCAGCAAGCGGAATTTGACTTCGCGCTCGAGGTTTTTACGGATATCAGCACGCAGACCTTCAACGGTCGCATCGGCAATGCCCAAAGACTTGGCAAGTGCTTCGTTGACTTCAGGCAGGTTGGCCGCTTCGAGTTTCTTGACGGTCACCATGAAGTCGGCTGTTTTGCCAGCCACGTCTTGGCCGTGGTAGTCGGCAGGGAAAGCCAGTGGGAAAGTCTTGCTTTCGCCAAACTTCATGCCACGCACGGCATCTTCAAATTCCTTGAGCATCTGGCCGTCGCCCAAAATGAACTGGAAGTCTTCGGCTTTGCCGCCAGAGAACACTTCACCGTCGATCTTGCCTTCGAAGTCGATGGTGGCGCGGTCGCCGTCTTGCGCAGCGGCGTCTTGGGCACGCTGGGCAAAAGTGCGGCGCTGCTTGCGCAAAATATCGACGGTCTTGTCGATGGCGGCGTCAGAGACTTCGGCGGTCAGTTTTTCAACTTCGGTATCGGCCAAATTGCCCAGCTTGACTTCGGGGTACACCTCAAAAATGGCTTCGAAGTTCAACTCGCCTTCAGGTGCGCCTTCTTTTTCAGAGATGCGGGGCTGACCGGCCACACGCACTTTGGCTTCGTTGGCGGCCACAGCAAAAGCTTCGCCGACTTTGTCGTTCAGAACTTCGTACTGAACCGAGTAGCCATAGCGCTGGGTGACCACATTCATGGGTACTTTGCCTGGACGGAAACCGTCCATCTTGACGGTGCGTGCCATTTTCTTCAGGCGTGCATCCACTTCAGACTGGATGGCCGTCACGGGCACAGTCAGGGTGATCTTGCGTTCCAGCTTTTCAAGGGTTTCAACAGTCACAGTCATCGTCGTTCTCGGTTAATTGAATGTCTCTCAGGCCGCTGGGTTGCCCCTTTGGCCAAAAGTCGGTTGGTGCGCGGGGCGGGACTCGAACCCGCACAGTGTTGCCACCGTCAGGACCTAAACCTGGTGCGTCTACCAATTTCGCCACCCGCGCAGGTCCAAACAAAAAGGGCGTCAGGACCGTCAGTCGGCACAAAGCCGCCTGACGCACCTGACCGCCCGGTTGAAATCGGTCAACTTTCTATTTTAGCCGCTTCAATTGGCCAAATTCAGGCACGGGCTTCATTTGGGCGTGGAATCCTGAACCAGGCCGCGTACATCGCAGGCAGCGCCAGCAGTGTGAGCGCCGTGGCCACGATCAAGCCGCCCATGATGGCGACCGCCATAGGGCCCCAAAAGATGCTCCTTGACAGGGGAATCATGGCCAAAACAGCCGCCGCTGCCGTGAGCACAATCGGGCGCAAACGCCGCACAGCCGACTCGACAATGGCTTGCCAAGGCGCCACGCCAGCAGCACGGTCTTGCTCAATCTGGTCGATCAAGATGACCGAATTGCGCTGAATCATGCCCATCAGCGCGATCACACCCAGCAAAGCCACGAAGCCAAACGGACGGTTCAACACCAGCAAAGCACCCGCCACGCCGGCCATGCCAAGAGGGCCTGTCAAAAACACCAGCATGGCACGGCTGAAACTTTGCAGCTGCAGCATCAACAGCGTGAAGGTGATGAAAAGCATGACCGGGACACCTGCCGCAATCGAGGCCGAGCCCTTGGAGCTTTCTTCCACCGCGCCCGCCACCTCAATGCGATAGCCACTCAGGCCCTGCCCTTGCCATGTGGCTTCGGTCTTTTTCAGAGAGGGCAGCAATTGAGACGTGACCGTGGCCCCCTGCAAACCTTCGGCGATGTCTGCTTGCACCGTGATGGCGTATTGACGGCCTTCGCGCCACATGACGCCGGGTTCCCAAGCAAACACAGGGTTGGCGACTTGCAGCAATGGAATGGACCGCCCAGACGCAGTGGCTACATAAGCTTGCCGCAGATCGGACAAGGCATCGCGTTCGGCCAAGGGTTGGCGCAAAACGATGTCGATCAACTTGTCACCCTCGCGAAATTGGCCCACCGTCGAGCCACTGAGCAAGGTACGCGAAGCCTGCGCAATCGACTGGCTGGTCACGCCCAAAGCGCGGGCTTTGGCTTGGTCCACTTCGAGTCGTACCGACTTGACCGACTCGTTCCAGTTGTCGTTCACACCCCGGGTGTTGGCGTTCAGGCGCATCTCGGCTTTGATCTCGTCGGCCTTCAGACGCAACACCTTGGGGTCTGGCCCCACCACACGAAACTGCACCGGGTAAGGCACGGGCGGGCCGTTGGGCAGCAACTTCACGCGGCCACGCACCTCGGGGAACTCTTGCGCCAGCAAAGCGGGCAGCTTGGCACGCAACACCTCGCGGGCTTTCAGGTCGTCAGGCAGCACGATGAGCTGCGACACGTTGGTCTGAGGAAACACCTGGTCCAGTGGCAAATAAAAGCGCGGCACGCCCGAACCCACCCAAGCCGTGACGGACTTGACACCGTCTTCTTGGGCCAAGCGTTGCTCAACGCGTTTGGCCATGTCCTCGCTGGCCTTGAAGGGCGAACCCTCGGGCAGCCACAAATCCACCATGATTTCGGGGCGGCTGGAGTCAGGGAAGAACTGCTGCTGCACCTTGCCCATGCCGACAATGCCCATGGCAAACAAGAACACGGTGATGCCAATCGTCTTCCAGCGGTGTGTGACGCACCAGGTCACCCAAGTGCGGAAATGCCGGTAAAAGGGTGTGTCAAACATCTCGGCCGAATCCAGATGCTCGGCCGACACGGCATGCGCTGGCGGCTTCAACAGCAAAGCACCCAGATAGGGCACAAAGTAAACCGAAGCCACCCAGCTGACCAGCAAAGCCACCACGGTGACCGCAAAAATCGCAAAAGTGTATTCACCGGTCATGGACTTGGCCATGCCGATCGGCAAGAAACCCGCAGCAGTGATCAAGGTGCCCGTGAGCATGGGCATGGCCGTGAGCTCATAGGCAAAGGTGGCTGCGCGTACCTTGTCGTAGCCCTCTTCCATCTTGCGCACCATCATCTCCACCGCAATGATGGCGTCGTCCACCAGCAAACCCAGGGCAATGATGAGCGAACCCAGCGAGATTTTGTGCAAGCCAATGCCAAAGTAATGCATGGCCAAAAAGGTCACCGCCAGCACCAATGGGATCGTGATGCCCACCACCAGGCCAGGCCGGATGTCCAGCGTCCAGCGCCGCCACAAGGGGTTGGTGCCTGGCCGCTTGTGCAGGCCCAGTGCCAAAAAGCTCACCGCCAGCACGATCACCACCGCCTCGATCAACACTTTGATGAATTCGTTGACCGAATTGGACACTGCGCTCGGCTGATCTTGGACTTGCGTCAGGATCATGCCCGCAGGCAAGGCGGCCTCCATGTTGGCCACTGTCTGGCGCAAAGACTTGCCCAAAGCGATGATGTCGCCGCCCTTGGCCATGGACACGCCCAGTGCGATCACCTCCTGACCCTCATGGCGCACCTTGACAGACGGCGGATCCACGTAGCCACGGGTCACGACGGCGATGTCCGACAAACGGATTTGGGCTCCCGAGACGCCGCGAATCGGCATGGCCTGCAAGGCCTCCAGGCTCTGAAACTGCCCTCCCACACGCACCTGCACCACATCCACAGGTGACTGCAAACTGCCCGCCGATTCCACCGCGTTTTGCTGACCCAGCTGCGCCAGTACCGCGCCCATGTCCAGGCCCATTTGGGCCAGCTTCTTTTGCGACACTTCAATAAAGACTTTTTCGTCCTGCGCACCAAACAGCTCGACCTTGGCCACATCAGGCACGCGCAAAAGCGACTGGCGCAGGCTATCGGCCTGGGTTTTGACCTCTGCCGCCGTAAAGCCCTGACCACTCAAGGCATAGATGACGCCATAGACATCGCCGAATTCGTCATTAAAAAACGGTCCCACCACGCCAGGCGGCAAACTGCCACGCATGTCGCCGATTTTTTTGCGCACGGAATACCAGACCTGGGGCACATCGCCCGGCTTGGAGTTGTCCTTGATCTGGAAAATGATCTGCGCCTCGCCCGGCTTGGAATAACTGCGGATCTTGTCGGCAAAAGGCACCTCTTGGAGGGTGCGCTCCAGCTTGTCGGTCACCTGCTCGGCCATTTGCTCGGCCGTCGCGCCCGGCCAATAGGCCCGCACCACCATCGCCCGAAAAGTGAAAGGTGGGTCTTCGTCCTGCCCCAGTTGAAAATAAGACGCCATGCCCAGCACCATCAGCACCACCATCAGGTAGCGGGTCAGGGCCGGGTGCTCAAGCGCCCAGCGCGAGAGGTTGAATTGGGTGTTGTCAGTACTGCTCATGCGATCACCGTTGCGCTGTAGATGCAGGAGCTGATGCGGGTCCGGCAGGTGCAACTGCTGGCGCTGCGCCACTGGCAGCAGCGCCATAAACCGTGACTTTCTGGCCAGGCGACAGGACATGCACACCTGCGCTCACCACTTTTTGCCCGGGCTTCAAGCCAGACTGAATGACCACCTCATTGCCATCGACCATGCTCACTTCTACTGCTTGGGTGTTCACCGTCATGCTGGCCTCATCCAGCACCCAAACCACAGTGCCTTGGCCTTCCTGGCGCAATGCGCTGGTGGGCAACTTGATCACCGCGGGCTGACTGCCTGGCAAATGGGCCGCCAACACGTTGACCGTGGCCCCCAAAGGCAATCGTTCCGAGGCGTCCAGCGCCAGCTTGACGGCATAGGTGCGCGTGACCGGATCGGCGCTGGCCGCCAATTCGCGAACTGTGCCTTTCAGGGGCTGCCCGGTACTGACCAATGTGGCTTGCATGCTCTGGCCCACTTTGAGGGCCAAGGCCATCTTCTCAGAGACCGCAAACACCGCATCACGAGGACCATCGTGGGCCAGGCGCACCACAGGCTGACCGGCAGAAACCACCTGCCCAACTTCAGCTTCAACCGCCGTGACGACTGCAGCATGGCTGGCCGTCAAGCGGGCGTAACCGGCTTGGTTGCTTTGAGCCTGCGCCTGCGCTTTGGCCTGATTCAGGGCCGCATCGGCCGCTTTCAGAGTGGTGTCGCGCCGTTCCAACTCGGCACCACTGATGAAGTTTTGCGCCTTCAAGGCTTCATAGCGTCTGAGTTCTGCCGCCGCCAGATCGCGCTGGCTTTGCGCCGCACTCACCTGAGCCAATGCCGCTTGCGCAGCCAATTGGTAGTCTTGTGCGTCAATTTGGGCCAGCAACTGGCCTGCGTCCACCCGCTGTCCCTGCTCGGCAGGGCGCTGCACCAGTTTCCCACCCACACGAAAACCCAGTCTAGACTCAACCCTTGCCCGCACCTCGGCCGAATACTCGCCCTCGACATTCAATGCACTACCCGCCACCGTGATCAACTTGACCGATCTCAACGGCTCTTTGGGGGGTTCTGTTTTGGAACACGCCACCAAAGTACTCACACACAGAGCGATCGCACACAAACGGAAAACTCGCCCAGTGGCGAGTGACAAAGTTGAAGACATGGGCATTCCCGAGAAAATAATAATGACTGACTGGTTAGTAATCTATTCAAAGTCGTCCGGTCTGTCAAGCGACAATAGCGATTGACCATGCACATCACCACTTTATTCGAGCGCAAAAAGCACAGCGTCATGAGCACGACACAGCGCCAAATCTTGCGCGGCGTGTCTCGCTCGTTTGACTTGACCATTCGCCTGTTGCCGGGCACTTTGCAAGCGCCAGTGGCCATTGCTTACCTGCTGGCCCGTGCCACCGACACCGTGGCTGACACCACCACCTTGCCTCTGGCAGAGCGTCAAGTCTTGCTGGATCTCATGACGAAAGTCATCACCGCGCCGGACGCATCAGCCGAACACCACAGTGAACTGGCCCGCCTGACTCAAGCCTTTGCCGCGCAACAAACCGACCCGCACGAACGTGCCTTGATGCAGGCCCTGCCCCAATGCCTGCCACTGCTGCAAACGCTGGGCGAAGCCGATCAGGCCAGCGTTCGTCTGGTGCTGAGCCACATCACCCAAGGCCAGCAACAGGACATGGCCCGCTTTGGCCACGGCCCACAAACCATTCAAGCCCTCAACACAGAAACCGAGTTGGCGAACTACACCTGGCTGGTGGCTGGCTGCGTGGGCGAATTCTGGACAGAACTGTGCGGCCGGCATCTGCCCGGTTACGCCCGCCTGCCTCAAGCCGAGATGATGCACATCGGACGCCAATACGGCATGGGTTTGCAACGCCTGAACATCGTGCGCGACGTCGGTGCCGATCTGGCCGCCGGGCGTTGTTATTGGCCCGTTGAGACTTTGGCCAGCGTGGGCCTGACCCCGCACATGCTGGCCCACGCCGCCCAAACAGGCCACACCGAAACGCTGCAAAAAATGGCACCGCTGTACACCCAGTGGCTGGACCGCACCCAAGCACAACTGGCCGATGGCATGCGCTACGCCCTGGCCCTGAAGCCCTTGCGCCTGCGCGTGGCCACGGCTTTGCCCGCACTCATCGGTGCACGCACCGTGGCACTGCTGCGCCAAGCTGGGCCCTCGGCACTGACCCAGCGCGTGAAAATGCCGCGCCATGAAATGCGCCGTCTGATGTGGCACATCACCGTGGGCTGGGCTTCGCCCTCGGCGCTGGAGAGCCAATTCCGACAATTGTCCGGTGACACCCCGGCTTGAGCGCTGCATTTGGGTGCGAAAATCAGCGCCCATGAACCCGCAAGACTACGTCCAGCAAAAAGCCGCCGCATCAGGCAGCAGCTTCTATTACGCCTTCCTGTTTCTCCCACCAGAACGCCGCGCGGCCATCACGGCCTTTTATGCGTTTTGCCGGGAAGTGGACGACGTGGTCGACGAAATCAGCGACCCCAGCGTGGCCGCCGCCAAGCTCGGCTGGTGGCAAAAGGAAGTGCAGCAAGCCTACGCAGGCCAGCCCACCCACCCGGTCATGCACGCCCTGATGCCGCTGGCCCCTGCTTTTGGCATCGAAAGCCGTCACCTGATGGCCGTGATCGAAGGCTGTCAGATGGACTTGAACCAGACCCGCTACCTCGACTTTGCGGGCCTCACAAAATATTGCCACTTGGTCGCGGGTGTGGTGGGCGAAGTCGCCGCCAGCATCTTTGGTCAAACGGATGGGGCCACCACCGCCTATGCACACAAGCTGGGGCTGGCCTTTCAAATGACCAACATCATTCGCGACGTGGGCGAAGACGCGCTGCGCGGGCGCATCTACCTGCCGCTGGACGAACAGCAGCGCTTTGGCGTCAAAGCGCAAGATCTGATGCAACGTACTTACTCTGACGGCTTCACCGCGCTGATGAAGTTCCAAACCGAACGCGCCCATGCCCTGTATGACGAAGCCCTGGCCTTGCTGCCCGCCGCAGACCGACGCGCACAAAAACCGGGCCTCATGATGGCCAGCATCTACCGTACCCTGCTGCGTGAGATCGAAGCCTCGGGATTCCAGGTGCTGCACCAGCGCATTGCGCTGACACCTCTGCGCAAGCTGTGGCTCGCTTGGAAGATGCAGGCGCTGGGACGTTTCTGAACGCCCTGCGCACGATCACCTCGATTTACTTCATGCCCCGCGCCTGCTTGTGTGCAGGGCGCTCTGCGCAAGCATGCAGCCAAGCCGACACCCTCGGGTGTTGCGCGAGCAGCCCCGCTGCCGGGCGAATCCAACTGGCCACACTGGCCACGCACACATCGGCCACAGTAAAGCGGTTGGCGGCCAGGTAAGCCTCACCTTTGGTGTGTTGCGCTTGAAGGTGCTCTTCCAGCACCGCCAGCGGTACTTTGATGCGGCTTTCGGCTTGATCGGCGAGCTCGGGTTTGCGTTGCGCTTCGGGCATGACCATGCGGTGCATCAGCACGGTGAGCGCGTCTTTTTCAAGTTCGGACACCGTCCAAAAGCCCCATCGCAGGGCTTCGGCTTCTTCACGGGCGTTGGCAGGCGCGATCGAGAGACCATCGGCTTGGCCATGAACGCGGGCGATGTAAAGGGCGCAGGCCATGCTCTCCCAAACGGTGACCGCGCCTTCGGGACGCTCGTCCACCACAGCGGGGATGTGGCCGTTGGGGTTGATCGCCAAAAATTCGGGCGTGCGGGTTGCGCCACCGGCATAAGGCGTGGCGATGTGCTCAAAAGGCACACCCAACTCCAACGCCGTCCAAAGGGGACGCACGGCGCGAGAGGCACCAATGCCGTAAATCTTCAATGTCATGTCAACCTCCAGATTGCTCACGCTGTGCAGCGGCCTTATTGGGGCTAAAGCTGCCGACCTAAAAATCTCATTCGGGCCAACAGGCGCACAGCGCGTGCAAGTCTCGCACCTCCAGGTGCGGGCGGGTGTCGCCGTGGCTCCAGTCGTGGCCTTCGCGGTTGAGCCAGGCCACTTGCATGCCTGCGGCCAGCGCACCCACACAGTCGGCGTGCGCGTCGTCACCGATGTGCAGCACCTCGTGCGGGGCAACGCCTGCGGCCTCAGCACCCGCCAAAAAAACGCGCAAGTCAGGTTTGGCGACGCCCATCGACTTGGCGCTCACACTGGCGTGAAAGTGCTGGCCAATGCCCACGCGGTGCACATCGGCATTGCCGTTGGACAGCGCCACCACCGGGTAGCGCTGGCTCCAAAAAGTCAAAGCGGGCAGCGCGTCGTCAAACAGGTCGACCCGCTGGCGCTCGGCAAAAAAGACCTCGAATGCGGGCTCAGCCAAATGGGTCGGGTCACCGGCTTGCAGCAGCAACGCACGAATGGCTTCCAGCCGCAAAAAAGACAGGTCGTGCGCCCGGTCGGCATGGCGGGCATTGATCTCGGCCCGCACGGCTTTTTTGACCTCAGACTGTTTGGACAGTGCCGCCGTGGCAGGCGCATGCTGCATCAGCCAGTCGGTCAATACCACCTCGGCGCGGTGGATGGTCGGCCAGACGGGCCACAAGGTGTCGTCCAGATCAAGGGTAATGGCGCGGATGCGGGAGATGTCAAGCATGGTGAGGGAGAATACCGCATGGCATTCAACAAAGAACCCTCCTTCCAGCATGGGCAGCCCGGCGCCCATTCGCCCCGCACCGCCGTGATCTATTGCAACCTGGGCACACCCAGTGCGCCCACGGCCCCGGCCCTGCGGACCTACCTCGCCGAATTTCTGGGGGACAGCCGCGTGGTTGAGATCCCCAAGCCCATCTGGTGGCTGATCCTGCACGGCATCATCTTGCGCGTGCGCCCTAAAAAATCGGCCGCCAAATACGCCAGCATCTGGACCGAGGGGGGCTCGCCGCTCAAAGTATTCACCGAACAACAAGCCCAATCGCTGGGCACCGCCTTGCAAGAGCGCGGCCACAGCGTGACAGTGCGTTACGCCATGCGCTACGGTCAGCCGTCCATCCCCGAGCAACTGAATGAACTCAAGGCCCAAGGCGTGCAGCGCGTGTTGATCGTTCCAGCCTACCCACAATACAGCGGTACCACCACGGCCAGCGTGTTCGATGCCGTCTACCGCTGGGGCCTCAAAACCCGGCTGATCCCCGAGATGCGCTTTGTCAACCACTATCACGACGACCCGCGCTACATCAACGCGCTGGCCCAAACGGTGCGCGAACATTGGGCTGCCCACGGCCAAGCCGAAAAGTTGGTGATGAGCTTTCATGGCGTGCCCGAGCGGACACTGCACCTGGGCGACCCCTACCACTGCGAATGCATGAAGACCGGCCGCCTGCTGGCCGAAGCACTGGGCCTGAGCAAAGACCAATACAAACTGACCTTCCAATCCCGCTTTGGCAAGGCCAAATGGCTGGAGCCTTACACCGAGCCGTCACTGATTGCCATGGCCGAGCAAGGTGTCAAAAAGGTTGATGTGATCTGCCCAGGGTTTACGGGCGACTGCCTGGAAACGCTGGAAGAAATTCAGCAAGAAGCGCAAGAAGCGTTCTTGCATGCGGGCGGCGAAAGCTTCAGCTACATCCCCTGCCTGAACAACAACGCGCAATGGATCGAGGCGCTTGCCGACATCAGCTTGGACCACATGCAGGGCTGGGATTTGTCAGCACCCGATGAAGCGGCACTGGCTGCTAGCCGTGCGCGGGCGTTGGCCCACGGCGCCAAAGCTTGAGCTCAACTTTTTCGCAGGAGCGATCTTTGCAAGAGATCGCTCTTGCGGGATAAGTCAACCCGCTAAATACCCCTGCCCCACCAACGCCGCCCTCACTTGCGCAGGCGTTTCAAAACGGATACCTTGCCAGCCGTGCTGTTCAGCGGCGTCGATGTTGTGCTGCACATCGTCGATGAACACAGGCTTACCGCGCAGAGGCCAGCGGGCCTGGGCGGTGGCAAAAATATCGGGCAGTGGTTTGATCTGCTGCACATGCGCTGAAAAAATACCTTCTTCAAACTGGCTGAAAAAGCTGTTTTCACGCACCAGATGATCGGCATAGCTTGCGGGCATGTTGGACAAAAAGTACAGCCGATGGCCTTGCGCTTTGAGGTCGTGGATCAGGTCCACGGTGCCTTGCATGGGCAACAGGTGTGCTGGGATGTTGGCAATCAGGTGCCGCAAATCGGCCTCGGCGAGACCGGTGCGGGCTGCGATGCGCTGGGCCAACGGCTCTGGATCGATGCGCCCGAGGTCAAACAAGGCCCAATCGGCATCGGGATGAAAAGTCTGAAAAATCTCACCCGACCACTGCTTTGCCACCGCCTCGTCGGTCACTTGCTTCGGAAAAAGCGTTTGCAACACCACCAGCGGCTCCCAGCGGAAGACCACACCGCCCAGATCAAACACCACGTCTTGGCTCATGACTGCACTTTCTTTCAAACCGCCACCACCGAGACGCCTTGCCCCGGCAAACTCAGGGCCAACACCTGGCCGATGCGCCAGTCGCGCTCGACCTCAGGCGAGACCACAAAAACCGGACCCAGCTCGGTCTCGAATGTCAGCTCGAAAAAGCTGCCCAGATAGGCACATTGCTTGAGTTGCGCAGGCAACATTTGCGCGGGCTGTTCGCCGCCGGCCAGTTCGCGCCCCACCAGCCAGGCTTCAGGGCGCACCGCTGCCCGAACCGCACCAGGTGCCACCGGATGGCGAGGCAACAAACGCAGTGGCCCCAACTGCACCGAACCATCGGCTAGGGACTGGCCGTCAAACAACACCGCCTCGCCCATGAAGCCCGCCACAAAAGCGGATGCAGGCCGTTCGTACAAGTCTTGCGGCGTGCCCGCCTGCGCGATGCGCCCGGCCTCCATCACGATGATCTGGTCACTCACCGCCAACGCTTCGCTTTGGTCGTGCGTGACATAAGCCACCGTCAGGCCCAGGCGCTGCTGCAGGTGGCGAATTTCGTCGCGCATAGACCGGCGCAGCCGAGCGTCGAGATTGGACAAAGGCTCGTCAAACAACAAGACGGATGGCTCCAACACCAGGGCCCGAGCCAGGGCCACGCGCTGCTGCTGCCCGCCCGACAGCTCGCTGGGCAGGCGCTCTTCGTAGCCCGCCAGGCCCACCAGCGCCAAGCTTTTGTGGGCGCGCTCCAAAGCCTCTGTTTTGTGCACACCGCTCACATCCAGCCCGTAGCGCACATTGCCAATCACGTTCATGTGCGGGAACAGCGCATAGCTCTGAAACACCATGCTCACGTTGCGCTCGGACGGCCCCAAGTGCGTTACATCCACACCGTCAATCGAAATTTGTCCGCCCGTGGGCGCTTCCAGCCCGGCGATCATGCGCAAGGTGGTGGTTTTGCCGCAGCCCGAGGGGCCAAGAATGGTCGTCAGGCTGCCCTTGGGTACGACAAAGTCGATGCCCTGCACCACCAGCGGCGAATCTGCACCGCCATAGCGCTTGGTGACTTGTTTGAATTGAATGCCCATCGCTTTAAGTCCTTGTTTCAAGCCGGGGTGGATGCAGCGGTTCGGCGACCCAATTGCCGCTGGCCCACCAACTTTTGAATGCCCCAGGTGATGACAGACATGAGCAGCATCAGCACGGTGCAATAGGCCAGCGCCACGCCGTAGTCGCCATTGCCCACGCGGCCAATGATGTAAGTGGTGGCCAGCTCGTACTGCGCCGTGACCAAAAAGATCACCGCCGATACCGTGGTCATGGAGCGCACAAAGCTGTAGACCAAGGCGGCCACCAGCGCAGGCTTGAGCAGCGGCAGTACCACTCGGCGCAGCGTGGTGAGCGTGCTGGCCCGCAGCATTTGCGAGGCTTCGTCCAGTGAGCGGTCGAGCTGCTTGAAGGCCGCCGTACCCGCCCGCACGCCCACCGGCAAGTTGCGGAACACAAAGCACAGCACGATGACCAAGCCGGTGCCAGTCAGCTCCACCGGCGGCACATTAAAGGCCAGGATGTAGCTCACACCCAGCACCGTGCCCGGAATGGCAAAGGTCAGCAACGCAGAGAACTCAAACGCCGCCTTGCCCCGGAACTCGGTGCGTGCCAGCAACCAGGCCATGAGCAAGCCCAGGCCCGCACAAATGGGCGCGGCCATGGCAGAAAGGCTGAGTGTGGTGAACAGCGACTTCCAGGCGGTGCCTGCAAACACCCAGCCAAACTCGCCCAACTGCACATCAAACGCAGTTTTAAAGTGCCCCAGCGTGAACGTGAAGTCGCGCCCCCAGGTCTGCACAAAGCCACCCGCAAAGGCAAACAGGTACACCACCACAGTGAACAACAACCATGGCCCTGCGATGCTGCGGCACACCCGTAACACGGCGGGCGGCAAAGCCATGGCCACGCCTGCGTCGCCCTTGCCCGAGACAGTGGTGAAGCTGCTGCCAGCCAACACCTGGCGCTGAACAAAAAACACCGCCAGCGCAAAACCAGTCAACACCAACGCCAACGCCGCCGCCATGCCGGGGTCAAGCGCCGCGCCCACGATGGCAAAAAAGATTTCGGTGGACAGTACCGCATACTGCCCGCCCACGATGATGGGGTTGCCAAAGTCGGCCATGCTCTCGATGAAGCCCACCAAAAATGCGTTGGCCAGACCGGGCTTGAGCAGGGGCAACGTCACCGTCCAGAAGGTTTGCATGCGGCTGGCACGCAGAGTTTGCGCGGCCTCTTCCATGCTGGGGCTCACGCCCTGCACCACGCCGCGCATGATCATGAAGGCAATCGGCGTGAAGGCGAACATCTGCGCCAGCCAGATACCGAACACGCCGTAAAACCAGCGGCCCGGCTCAACGCCAAAAGCCCACTCAAGCGCCTGATTAAAAAGGCCCGCACGGCCAAACAGCAAGATCAAACCCAGCCCCACCACGAACGGCGGTGTGATGATGGGCAGCATCGCCAAAATGTTCAGCGGCTTAGCCAGACGCGTGTTGCCACGTTCGGCCCACAACGCCAACAGGGTGCCCATGACCGTGGTGCCAGTGGCGGTGATGAACGCCAGCCACAAGGTGTTCCAGGCCACACCGCAGCGCCCTGCCCCTTGCACACAGCCAAAACCCCAAACCCGTTCAGTGGCTACCCGTTCAAGCAGGTGCATCCAGGCATAAGCGCCGGTGTCGTCCACCCAGGCAGCCACCAGCGAGCGCAGCACCGGGTACACCACAAACAGCGCGAGCAAGGCGCTGCACAGCACCACAGCAGAGGCCACAAACACATCACCCCGAAACGCGCCCAACCGGGCCAGCGCCGCGCCCAACAACACCACAAGGCTAAACAAAACCAGGGCCGCGCCCCAGCCCATGCCGTATTGGCCTGTGGGCAAGACGCCCCACAGGGTGGTGAGCGATTCAAATACCCAGCCTGTAGCCCCAATGGCAAACCCGCTGCCCAGCAAGCCCAGCAAACCGATCAGGCTGCCCAGCAACAACAGCCAGCCTTGAGTGCGGGCAGTCCAAGGCACCAGCACTGCCAGCCCGCACACCAGCAAGCCCGCCAATCCCGACCACAGCCAAGGCCGTCCATGCCCGCTCGCCTGCACCCAGCCACTGGCCGTTTCGGCGCCTGCCCAGATGCCAGGCAAAGCGTCCATCAGGGACATTTGTTGCAGAAAATACCAAGGCAGCAGCGCAAAGCTCAGCAGGCCCAAAAGCACCCAGCCTTGCAAAGCGCGCTGCAAACGCAGCGCTGGATTCATCTCAGTTTCTCACTCAACGCGGCAGACTGTTGACGTCTTTTTCCCAACGCTGAATCAAGCGCTTGCGCTCTGCCGTCTGGCCATATTTGGCGTAGTCGTAGTCGATCATTTTGATTTTGCGGAAGTCCGGCACACGCGGATCGACCTTGGCCGCCTTGTTGGACGGCAACTGAAATTGCAAGGTCGCTGCGGCCAACTCTTGCGCTGCCGGCGTCAAGGCCCACTCGTAAAACTTCTTGGCGGCTTCCAGATTGCGGCTACCGCGCACGATGGACATGGAGCCGATCTCGGCCCCCGTACCATCGGCCGGAGTGATGGTTTCAATGGGAAAACCTTGGGCTTTTTCGCCAGGGCCGTCATGCACAAAGCTGATCGACACGGCCGTCTCGCCCCGAGCCACGGCCTTGATGGGGCCAGTGCCCGAGCGGGTGTAGGTGCCGATGTTCTTGTGCAGGCTCTTGAGGTATTCAAAGGCTTTGTCTTCGCCCATGAGTTGAACCAGCGTAGCGATCATGGTGTAAGCCGTGCCGCTTGAGGCCGGGTTGGCCGATTGAATTTCGCCTTTGTATTCGGGTTTAAGCAGATCGCCCCAAGTCTTGGGCACTGGCATTTTTTTCTTAGCCAGCAATTCGGTGTTGTAGCCAAAACCTAAGGGGCCGGAATAAATGCCCACAGTTTTGTAGCCCGATTGCGCAGCCTGCTTTTGAGCCCAGTCGTGCAATTTGGACAATGCGGGCGATTTGTATTCGAGGCTCAGGTTTTGCTCGGCGGCCTGCAAGTGCGGATCACCCGTGCCACCAAACCAGATGTCGGTCTTGGGGTTGGCCTTTTCAGCGGTCAGTTGGGCAATGGCCTCGCCGGAGCCCTTGGCCGTCATGTTGACTTTGATGCCCTGGCTCTTTTCAAAAGTGACGGCGATCATGCTGCACCAAGCCGCTTGGGCCGAGCAGATGATGTTGACTTCACGGTTTTGTGCTTGCACTTGGGCACTGGGCACCAAAACGGCCAACAGAGGGAGTAATTTAAACAGGCTCATATAAGTTTCCTTCGCGAAAAAATCATTGTCCAATGAAACCTTTGGATTGCGAGAGAGTAGAAACACTCAGAAGTCCATGCAGGCGTTGCTAAATGCCTGACACTGCCGACGCGCCAAGCGGTTTATTGACTGGAGGCGTGAGACACCCTGGGCCGGCTGACATCGTAACCAAACCAGCGCATCGAAATCGCTTTGAAGCTTTTGTCATTGACGAGGGTTTGTACACCCAGGGACAAGCGCTGCTCAAGGCCTTTATTGCCTTTTGTAACAGCCATGCCCACACGAAGGGGCGCCGCAAAAGGAACGCCCACCTTGAGCGGCAAATCGCCCTTTTCTATGTGGTACTCGGCAATCAGGTTTTCTTCGAGTACGGCATCGAGTTTGCGGTCAACCAATGCACGAAAAGCATCCTCAATGCGCTCAAAAGTCTGTACTGAATTACCCAGAGCCCCTCGGGCTTGGGCAGCAATGCCGGTGTTGGCCAGCACACCCAGTTTCTTGCCCAAAAAATCATCAAGGCTCATCAGATCGCGCTCATCGTTTTCGTGCAGCACACTCACCAATTGAATCGTCGCATAAGACTTTACAAAATCAAAATGGCGACGATTTTCTGGTGTAACCAACAGTTGATTTCCAATAAAGTCAATTTCGCCGTTTTGCAGTTTTTTGCGTAAGTTGGTCAAGGTATCGGTCACTGGCACCATCGCGAGGCCTAATGCACCCAGCAATGACCTGACCACCTCCACATCAAAACCCGTCAAACTGCCATCGGTCTGCAAAAAACTATAGGGCTGATAGCGGGAAATAAAACCCACGCGCATGCGTGGTTTGTCCTGCGCCGGGGCATTCAACAACATGCCCGAACAAGCCAGCAGCAAGGACTTTTTCAGCCATTCACGCCTTAGATTGACCGTCCTTTGTGACATTTGAGGCGAACATGAATCAATCATGAAAAGCCCCCTCAAAGCAATGACGGACTTCATGCCCTACATAGTTGTAGCCCGTCACTTCAGGCGTGATGACTGTGCACTCTTTGCGTTTAACGTTCCAGTAAGCACAAGCCATGGGACGTGATGTGGGGCTGATCGGAACCCCTGTAATGCGAGAGCAAAATTCATAGCCGTCCTTGCGGACCAACAGTTTTACTTTGGGTTCATTGAGCATGCGCTGCTCGGGCGGTAAAGGCTCAAAACGCATGCGATCCACCATGGGCGGGCGAAATTTGCGCAACAAAATAGCATCTGGCAGGTCATTGACATCCTGGGTTTGGGCCAGAAGAACAGGCGACATCAAAGCCAATAAGCCACCAAAAAGAACCGTGCTCATCCAACAACCCCGCGAGCAAATCATGCAGGCTCTCCTGCCGTCAAACACAACAAAAATAAACGCCCTACCTGTGAATGAGTCGTGCGGCCTGTGGTCACAATCGTGCAAGTTGCTGGCGCACGAGTCCAGAAAACGCAGCCTTCTTGCCAGACCGCAAAACCGTCGTGGTCTTTGATTTGCTCGCAGTGCACAGGGGCATCCGGCTTGATTAGCCAATGAACCTGAGGCTGCAAGATCTGGTGTTTGTCAACTGCTGGCGGGACGACAACCGAGAAATCCAACAACAAGTCGCGTGACTGAGCCCACACCAATGAGGATGCAAAACTCAATAGAAAACACGCCAAACGATTCATGCCCAAGCCAAACGGGAAAATGCGTATTTTATTACCAATAAAGTAACGCAAAACCATCACACAACAGTCGCGACAAATGTGTGTGATGCGGTCCTGAACTTGGGCGCAAACAGTTGCGCTTTTTAGCCGCTACAGCCTTGAAACGTCATTCCCACTCGATCGTCGCCGGTGGTTTCGAGGACACGTCGTAGGTCACTCTGTTAATCCCGCGGACCTCGTTGATGATGCGACCCGACACCTTCTTGAGCAAGGCATAAGGCAGTTCGGCCCAATCAGCGGTCATGAAGTCGCTGGTTTGCACTGCACGCAATGCCACTACGTAGTCATAAGTGCGGCCATCGCCCATCACGCCCACGCTTTTCACGGGCAGGAACACAGTGAAGGCTTGGCTGGTCAAGTCGTACCAGCTCTTGCCGGATTCGTCCGTGAAGTTGCGCAGCTCTTCAATGAAGATGGCGTCGGCACGGCGCAGCAGGTCGGCGTATTCTTTCTTTACTTCGCCCAAAATCCGCACGCCCAAGCCAGGGCCTGGAAACGGGTGGCGATAGACCATTTCGCGCGGCAGACCCAAGGCCACGCCGAGTTCACGCACTTCGTCTTTGAACAACTCGCGCAGCGGCTCCAGCAGTTTCAGGCCCAGTTGCTCGGGCAAACCGCCCACGTTGTGGTGGCTCTTGATGGTGACGGCCTTCTTGCTCTTGGCACCGCCGGACTCGATCACGTCGGGGTAAATCGTGCCTTGGGCGAGGAACGTCGCGCCCTTGTGACCACCATCGCCTGCCTTCAATTTCGCAGCCTGCTCTTTGAACACATCGACAAACAGGCCGCCAATGATCTTGCGCTTGGCTTCAGGTTCGCTCACACCCGTCAGTTTGCCCAAGAACAGGTCACTGGCATCGACGCGAATGACGTGCGCGTGCAATTTGCCGACAAACATGTCCATGACCATGTCGCCTTCGTTCAGGCGCAGCAAGCCGTGGTCCACAAACACACAGGTCAACTTGTCGCCGATGGCGCGGTGGATCAAAGCGGCAGCAACGGATGAATCCACACCACCGGACAAGCCGAGGATGACTTCTTCGTCACCGACTTGCTCGCGGATCTTGGCAACTGCTTCTTCGATGTAGTCGCCCATGATCCAGTCTTGGCGGGCCTTGCAAATGTCGAGCACAAAGCGGTTGAGCAGCGCCTGCCCTTGAACGGTGTGCGTGACTTCGGGGTGGAACTGCACCGCGTAAAAGTGGCGGGACTCATCGGCCATGCCGGCAATCGGGCAAGCCGGTGTCGAGGCCATGACCTTGAAGCCTTCAGGCAATTGGGTGACTTTGTCACCGTGGCTCATCCAGACCTTGAGCATGCCGTGACCTTCAGCCGTGGTGAAGTCTTCAATGCCCTTGAGCAATTCGGTGTGGCCGTGGGCGCGAACTTCGGCGTAGCCAAATTCGCGGGTGTGCCCAGCTTCGACCTTGCCACCCAACTGCTCGGCCATGGTTTGCATGCCGTAGCAAATGCCCAGCACCGGGATGCCCAGTTCAAACACGGCATCAGGAGCGCGGTCATCGACTTCGTAGACGCTGGCGTGCGAGCCCGACAGGATCACGCCTTTGAGGTTGCCGTCTTTGGCATATTCACGCACCCAGTCGCTGCTCACATCGCAGGGATGCACTTCGCAAAACACATGCGCTTCACGCACGCGGCGGGCGATCAGCTGGGTGACTTGCGAACCGAAGTCGAGGATCAGGATTTTGGAGTGCTGCATGGCAGGCGTCGTTCTTTGAGAAATGAAAAGGCGTCTGGAGTGCAGACGCCTTGGTGGTCAGAGACAGATTTTAATCAGCCCGGTAGTTCGGCGCTTCTTTGGTGATCTGCACGTCATGGACATGGCTTTCGCGGATGCCCGCAGCCGTGATTTCCACAAACTGCGATTCATTGTGCATGGCCTCAATGGTGGCGCAGCCGCAATAGCCCATGCTGGCACGCAAACCGCCTGCCATCTGGTAAATGATGGAGACGACCGAGCCTTTGTAGGGCACGCGGCCTTCAATGCCTTCGGGCACCAGTTTGTCAGCGTTGGGGTTGCCGGTGCTGGACTCTTGAAAGTAGCGGTCGGCACTGCCTTGCTGCATGGCACCAATGGAGCCCATGCCGCGGTAGCTCTTGTAGCTGCGGCCCTGGAACAGCACGATTTCACCTGGGGCCTCTTCGGTACCGGCAAACATGCCACCCATCATGACCGTGCCTGCGCCTGCGGCGATGGCTTTGGCGATGTCGCCGCTGTAACGAATACCGCCGTCAGCGATCAGGGGCACGCCCGTGCCTTTGAGGGCAGTGGCCACGCTGTCCACCGCCATGATTTGCGGCACGCCCACGCCCGCCACGATGCGGGTGGTGCAGATGGAGCCTGGGCCAATGCCCACTTTCACGCCGTCGGCACCGGCTTCGACCAAGGCCAAGGCGGCTGCGCCCGTGGCGATGTTGCCGCCAATGACTTCAATGTGCGGGTAGTTTTGCTTGACCCAACGGACTCGGTCGAGCACGCCTTTGCTGTGGCCGTGTGCGGTGTCCACCACGATGGCGTCCACACCAGCGCGAGACAGGGCCTCAACGCGCTCTTCGGTGCCCTCGCCCACGCCCACAGCGGCGCCCACGCGCAGCTTGCCTGCGGCATCGCGTGCGGCGTTGGGGAAGTTGAGTTGTTTGGTGATGTCCTTGACGGTGATCAGGCCCTTGAGCTCAAAGGCGTCGTTGATCACCAGAAGGCGTTCCAGCTTGTGTTTGTTGAGCAGGTGTTTGGCTTGCTCGGGGGTCGTGCCTTCGGGCACGGTGATCAAACGCTCACGCGGGGTCATGATTTCGCTGACCTTTTGGTCATAGCGGGTCTCAAAGCGCAAATCACGGCCGGTGACGATGCCGACGACTTGTCGACCATCGCAGACCGGGAAGCCGGACACGCCCAGCTCGTCGCTCAGGGCCATGACCTGGCGCACCGTGGTGTCGGGGGTAATGACGACCGGGTCGCGCAAAACACCCGATTCGTAACGCTTGACCTTGGCCACTTGGGCGGCCTGTTCTTGCGCCGTGAGGTTTTTGTGAACGATGCCAATGCCGCCTTCTTGCGCAATGGCAATGGCCAAACGCGCCTCTGTCACAGTGTCCATGGCGGCAGACACCAGGGGCAGGTTCAGGCGGATGTTGCGGGTGAATTGCGTCGCAAGCGACGTGTCCTTGGGCAGGACTTGGGAGTAGGCGGGGACGAGGAGAACGTCGTCAAAAGTAAGGGCTTTACCGAGTAGGCGCATAAGCTAAGGCTCCAAAAAATGGATTGTACCCGCGCAGACCAAGGGATTTCCCGTGCCAACCCCCTCAAATGGGCGCATGCAAAACGCAAAAAAGGATCAGGCGTTTTGGTAATGCAGCACTTTGAGGGATTTTTCAGGGTCGATGTCGACGAAAGCCACCGGATTGGCCAGCCGCTCGACAAAACGCAAGGCAGGTGCGGCCTCGGCCACTTGGCTGTGCAAAAACCGCGTATCCAACTCGGGTGCATTCAGGCACAGCAGCACATGGCCTTGTGGCTCCAGCAAATCGGGCAAGCGCCGGATCAGCTTGATGTAGTCTTTGGTGGCGATGAAGCTGCCTTTTTGGTAGCTCGGGGGGTCGATCACGATCACACCATAAGGCCCCATCTTGCTGATCTTGCCCCAGGTTTTGAAGACGTCATGCCCCAAAAACCGGGCCTTGGCAGGCAACTCATTCAGGCGGTGGTTTTGCTGCCCCACCGCCAGCGCAGCTTGGCTCATGTCCAGGTTGACGACTTGGGCCGCCCCACCTTGCAACGCCGCCACCGAAAACGCGCAGGTGTAGGCAAACAGGTTGAGCACGTTTTCATGCTTCGAATGGTTTTTAAGCCACTCGCGGCCATGGGCCATGTCCAGAAAGAGGCCGTGGTTCTGCCCGCGCATCACATGCACCAGGTAACGGGCACCCTGCTCTGTCACCACATGCACCTCGGGCACGCTGCCAGCCATGAGGCGGGTTTCAGTTTGACCTGTGGCACGGCACTGAAAAACCCAGTTGAGTGGTTCACCCGGCGCCAATGTGTCCCAGCGGGCTTGCAACGCACTTTGGCACTGGGCCAATTCATCATCGGTCGCAGGCTTGAAGCTGGTCAGCACCCACACGGGTGCAAACCAGTCCAGCGCCCAATGTTCGCAACCGGGGTACATGCCCCCGCGACCATGAAACACCCGGTGCGCATCGGCGGTGTTGTGCATCTGAGAGATGGCGTTCAAAAGGGCTTGCATGGTGAGTTTCAATAACCGGCGGCCGAGCCGCTTTTGCGATTGGCAAACAGGCCAGTGCGCCCCTTACCCTGGCGTTTGAAGCGCTGGCGGCGCGCGACCTTGGGGTCGACTTTGAGGGGGCGGTACAGCTCGATGCGATCGTCGGTTTTCACAACTTCCGTCCAAGACACTTTTTTGCCCCAGATGCCGGGCTGCTGAAACTTGAGAGAGGACAGGGTCGCGGCATCGGCTGAACCCTGACTTTGCAGCCACTGGGCCACGCACAGATCCAGCACAGCCTCAACAGTGCTGCCCACGGGCACCGGCAGGATGATTTCCTGCACATGCCGAGGCGCCAGACTCCAGCAAAGCGTGACCTGAATTGTCGGCTCAGCCATAGACGGCTTCGGCGCGTTTGACAAACGCATCGACCAGGCTAGCTGCAATCTTGTCAAACACAGGGCCCACCAGTGCAGCCAAGGTCTTGCTGGAAAAACCGTATTGCAAGTCCAACTCGACCTTGCAGGCCCGCTGCGTGCCATCGCCTACAGGGCTAAACCGCCACATGCCGCTCAGATTGGAGAACGGGCCTTTGACCAGGCTCATCCCAACCGAGCGCCCTTCTTCGTGCGTGTTGCGGGTGGTAAAGGTTTGTTGGATGCCGGCCAGGCTGATGCCCACTTCGGCCACCATGCCTTGCGCGTCGGTCTCCAGCACGCTGGCGTGGTCACACCAAGGCAAAAACTCGGGGTAACGGGCCACGTCGGTGACGAGGTGAAACATTTCCTCTGGGGCATACCAGATGAGGACGGACTTGTGGATATTCTTCATACAATGCACCGATTGTAGTTTTTCGATCTGCCTGTTCGCTTATCGCCGGGCTGCACACTCTTGCGAACGGCCAGCCCGTCCTTATCTGCTCACCATGGCCACCACCAAAAAGTCTCCCGCTGCCCCCGTTTTTGCCAAGATTGCCGAGAACAAAAAAGCGTCCTTCGACTATTTTTTCGAAGAACGCTACGAGGCAGGCATGGTGCTGGAGGGTTGGGAAGTCAAGGCCATCCGCGAAGGCAAAGTGCAACTGACCGACGGCTATGTGGTCATTCGCAACGGCGAACTGTTCATCATCGGCTGCTTGATCAACCCGCTCAAAACCGCCTCAACCCACATCAGCCCCGAAGCCGCCCGCACGCGCAAACTGCTGCTGAACAAGGAAGAGATCAAGCGACTGATCGGCAAGATCGAACAAAAGGGCTACACCCTGGTGCCGATCAATCTGCACTGGAAGTCGGGCAAAGTGAAGTGCGACATCGCTCTGGCCAAGGGCAAGGCTGAGCACGACAAACGCGACACCATCAAGGACCGCGAAGGCAAACGCGAAGTCGAACGTGCCATGAAGAGCCGACACCGCGACCGCTGAGCGTCAGCTCTCAGGGTTCGGTTGGCAGGTCGGCGGCTTCAGACCCGACACAACGGACTCACAAGACAAGTCGGGGCTAAAGCCGCCGACCTACTCGTCACGCCAAATCGCGCAAGGGGTGGTGATCCGAAGGCCAGGGACTCGCAAAGAAACGTGCAGCTTCGGCCGCATCCACCTCTTCGACACGCGCAGGCTTCCAGTTCGGGCTGTGGTCCTTGTCGACTGCCAGCGCCCTAATGCCTTCCACGGTGTCACTGTCGCCGACGGCGCGCAGGTGGAAACAATGGTGCACCATGTCGCGCTCCATGCGCAGGTCGTCGGCCAAACTCATTTGGCGGGCTAGGCGGATTTGCTCCAGCACCACATGCAGCATCAAGGGCGAACGGTGGCGCAAGGCGTGGGCCGTTTTCTGGCTCCACTCGTCAGAGGCAGATTCCAGCTTTTGCAACATCTGCGCAATGCTGGGCAAACCAAACACTTCGTCTATTTGGGGTTGAGGGGTCAGCTTTTCTGGCGTCATGGCGCCGGCTTGGGCCAACACCCAACGCTCCACTGACTCCGCGTTTTCAAAGGGGCTGCTGATCAAAGTTTGCCAGATCGGTTCCAGCATGCCACTGGGCAGCGCGATGTCAGCCAGCTTGGCAGCAACCGCCTGCGTACCCCCCAACATGTGGCCCGTGAGCCCCAGGTATTCGCCCAAACGTCCCGGGCAACGGCTCAGAAAATAGCCACCGCCCACATCCGGAAACAGGCCTATGTGGGTTTCAGGCATGGCCATCTTGGTGCGCTCGGTCACCACGCGCACGCTGGCGCCTTGGCTGATGCCCATGCCACCGCCCATGACAATGCCGTCCATGAAAGCGATGTAAGGCTTGCTGTAGGTGTGAATCAAGTGATTAAGGCGGTACTCTTCTGTGAAAAAGTCGCCCAAAGAAGCATCGCCAGCGTGTGCTGCTTGGTGGAAATATCGAATATCACCACCTGCACAAAAAGCGCCAAAGGGGCCTTCTTTGCCCGTGCCGCGCACCGCGACAGCCAGCACTTGCGGGTCACTCTGCCAGGTCAACAGCGCTTGGGTCAAGGCGCGAACCATCTCCAGCGACAAAGCGTTGAGTGCCTTGGGTCGGTTCAGGGTGATGCAGCCGATACGGCCTTCAATTTGCGCGATGACATCAGACATTGTTTTGTCTCCAGCCTAACCATTCATTGAGAAGCAAGGCACCCAAAACCAGGGCACCTCCCAAGAGCACACTCAACTGGGGTGCCTCATTGGCGCCCCACCAAGCCAGTGCGATGCCAAAAACGATTTCGAGCAAGGCCAGCAAAGCCACTTCCGGCGCTTTGAGCACGCGGGCACAAACCACCGACAAAGCGCAAGGGATAGCCAGCTGGAACAAACCCAGAATGGCCAACAAACCCACATCATGCGCCGAAGCCTGAAACGGCATGGACAAAGGCAGGGTCAGCAATGAGGAAAGGAGTGCGCCCAACAAGACAGAAGGTACGAGGTCCAGATTCTGCCCCTCGCTCTGGCTCTTTTGCACCAGCGTCCACTGCACCGAACCCGCGATGGGCACACACAGAGCCACCATGGAGCCGATCAAGAAATTCGGATCACCCAAGCTGAGTTGTGAGCCATACATCCAACCGATTCCAATGCCGGCCAGAACAATGGCCAGCCAGGTTCGTGCGGGCAAACGATGTCCCAAAAACACCCGTGTGATCAGCGCAGTGAGCAAAGGCCCTACCGCCATGGTGATCAGCACGTTGGCCACCGCCGTCAAGGTGAGTGCCACCATGAACGCTGTGAACATGACACTCCAGCACAAACCAGAGAACCAAAAGTAACGGCTGCGCAAAGGCAGCCGTGTCCAGACACTTCGGCCCTGCCATAAGGGCAGGATGACCAGCAATGAAACGACAGTGAAGAAGCTCCGCCAGAAGGTAACTTCAAAGCTGCGGGCTTGCTCCAGGTGCCTTGTCACCACGCCGGCCATGGACCACAGGGCGGTCACGCCCACCATGGTCCAAACGGCCAAACCGTGCGTCAAACGCATGATCGTCAGCCGATCACTTGTTGCGCTTGCGGTCGCTTTCCTTCAGGAAACGCTTGCGCAGACGCACGCTCTTGGGCGTGATTTCGACCAATTCGTCGTCCTCGATGAACTCGACGCCGTATTCCAGAGTCAGGTCAATGGGGGGCGTGATCTTGATCGCGTCTTCTTTGCCGGACACACGGAAGTTGGTCAGCTGCTTGGTGCGTGTAGCGTTGACGACCAAGTCGTTGTCACGGCTGTGGATACCCACAATCATGCCTTCGTACACCGGATCGTTCGCCTTGACGAACATGCGACCCCGGTCGTCCAGCTTGCCCAGGGCGTAGGTGAAAATTTCACCGTCGTCCATAGAGATCAACACACCGTTCTTACGGCCACCGATATCACCCTTGTGGGCTTCGTAGCTGTCGAAGATGTTGGAGATCAGGCCGGAACCACGGGTCAAGTTCAGGAATTCGTTGGTGAAACCAATCAGGCCACGTGCTGGAATGCGGTATTCCAGACGGACACGACCACGGCCATCGGGTTCCATGTTGACCAACTCGCCCTTGCGCTCGCCCAAAGCTTGCATCACGCCGCCCTGGTGTGTTTCTTCGATGTCGGCAGTCACCAACTCGATAGGCTCATGACGCTCGCCGTTGACATCACGGAACACCACGCGTGGCTTGGAGACAGCCATTTCGTAGCCTTCGCGGCGCATGTTTTCGAGCAAGATGGTCAGGTGCAATTCACCACGGCCCATGACTTCAAAGATACCTTCTTCGTCGGTTTCTTTGACGCGCAATGCAACGTTGTGTTGCAACTCTTTTTGCAGGCGGTCCCAGATTTGACGGCTGGTGACGAACTTGCCTTCACGGCCCGCCAAGGGGCTGGTGTTGACGCAGAAGTTCATGGTCAGTGTGGGCTCGTCCACCTTCAGCATCGGCAGCGGTGCAGGATTGGCTGAGTCGGTCACGGTCACGCCGATGTTCAGTTCGGCAATGCCGTTGATCAACACGATGTCGCCAGGACCGGCTTCGGTCACTTGCACACGGTCAAGACCTTGGAACTTCAGCACTTGGTTGACGCGGCCTTTGATGGCTTTGCCGTCCGGGCCTTCCATGACGACCACGTCCATTTGTGGCTTGATGGTGCCTTGGCTGATGCGGCCCACACCGATGCGACCGACAAAAGTCGAGAAGTCGAGCGCGGAAATTTGCAATTGCAAAGGTGCCGCTGGATCGCCTTTTTGTGCTGGCACATGCTTGAGCACGGTGTTGAACAGGGCCGACATGTCGGGGCCCCACTGCTCGCCAGGAGCGCCTTCTTCGAGCGATGTCCAGCCGTTGATACCCGAGGCATACACCACGGGGAAGTCCAGCTGTTCGTCGTTCGCACCGAGTTTGTCAAACAAGTCAAAAGCGGCATTAACCACTTTGTCCGGGTTTGCACCGGGCTTGTCGACCTTGTTCACCACAACGATTGGCTTGAGACCCAGGGCCAAGGCCTTCTTGGTCACAAAACGGGTTTGTGGCATAGGGCCTTCTTGCGCATCGATCAACAAGACAACGCCGTCGACCATGGACAAGGCGCGCTCGACTTCACCACCGAAGTCGGCGTGACCGGGGGTGTCGACGATGTTGATGTGGGTGCCTTCCCAGCTCACGGCGCAGTTTTTGGCCAAAATGGTGATGCCGCGCTCACGTTCAATGGCGTTGTTGTCCATCACGGTGTCCACGATTTTTTCGTGGTCAGCGAATGTGCCCGATTGGCGCAGCAGCTGGTCAACCATGGTGGTTTTGCCATGGTCAACGTGAGCGATGATGGCGATGTTGCGGATTTGCTTGGTCATGCTTTCTCTTCCTTTAAACCTGCTCGGCCAGCAACGGCTCGGTGGCAGGTGATTTTTCCAAAATCTGTTGAATTTCGATCGGGCTCAACAATCGACCCGGAACCAATTCGCCGCCATGCACAACAGCTGTTCCCAGCAAGGCACGAGGATGTTCTCCATACACCACGACTTGATCACAATCAACCCAAGGGCCGCGTCTGCGCACCCCATTCAAAAAACGACCAGTGCTGTCGCTGTCCAGGCTCACTTCTGTGTAGCCTGGCAACAAAACATCCACTGGCAGCAAAGCACCCAGGCGCTTGGCTTCATCCATCGCTTCCAGATCCTGCAGCGTCACGCACTGTGATGCCACAAAAGGACCGGTGACCACACGGCGCAATGCGCTCAAGTGGCCGCCACAACCCAAGGCCTCGGCGATGTCTTCGCCCAGAGTCCTGATGTAAGTGCCTTTGCTGCAACGCACACGCAAGCGCAAAAAAGGCACATCGCCTTGCAGTTGCATGTCCAGCAAATCCAGATCATGTATCACCACGTTGCGCGCTTCGCGCTCAACGGTTTCGCCCTTGCGGGCATATTCGTACAAGGCCTTGCCGTCCTTTTTCAAGGCACTGTGCATCGGCGGAACTTGGCTGATCGGTCCCATGAACCGGTCCAGCACCTCCACCACTTGGCCTGGGGTGCAACGCACCTCACGCACTTCAATCACGTCACCCTCAGCGTCGGCTGTGCTGGTTTTCAGCCCCAGACGCACTGTGGTCTCGTAAGTCTTGTCTGCATCCAGATGCTGCTGACTGAATTTGGTTGCCGCACCAAAACACAAGGGCAACACACCACTGGCCAACGGGTCCAGCGTCCCCGTGTGCCCTGCTTTCTCGGCCCGCAGCAACCACTTGGCTTTTTGCAAAGCCTGGTTGCTGGAAAGACCCAGCGGTTTATCAAGCAACAGCACCCCGTGCACAGGGCGCCGCTGCACCCTGGTGCGTGGCGCGTTCATGCTCAGTCCTCTTGGGCGCGAGACGACACCGCTTTGGCGATCAGCGCATTCATATCGGATGCACGCTCTGTCGTACGGTCAAACAAGAAATGCAATGTCGGCACCGTGTGGATATGCAAACGCTTGAACAGGCCATTGCGCAGAAAACCCGCAGCCGCATTCAATCCTTCAGTGGCTTCTTCGGGATTGCCCGTCAAGACACTGAAATAGACCTTGGCGTGCGCGTAATCGGGCGTCACCTCAATCGCATTGATCGTGATCATGCCCACACGCGGGTCTTTCAACTCGCGTGCGATCAACTCGGCCAGATCGCGCTGGATCTGGTCGGCCACGCGGAAACCGCGATTGGGAACGGACGATTGCTTCTTGCGCGCCATTTACAGCGTTCTCGCAATTTCCTTGACGTCGAAGAATTCGAGGTAATCGCCTTCTTTGATGTCGTTGTAGTTCTTGAGCTTGATACCGCACTCGAAGCCTTCTTTGACTTCGCGCACGTCGTCCTTGAGTCGCTTGAGCGAATCGAGCTCGCCGGTATAGATGACCACGTTGTCGCGCAGCAGACGGAACTTGGCGCTGCGGGTGACTTGACCCGAAGTGACCATACAACCTGCAACAGTACCGATCTTGGAGGCCACGAACACAGTGCGAATCTCGGCCATACCCATGATTTCTTCGCGCTGCTCTGGTGCCAACATGCCCGACATGGCCGCCTTGAGCTCGTCCACAGCGTCATAAATGATGTTGTAGTAATGCAAATCAACGCCATTGCCTTCGGCCAACTTGCGCGCACCGGCATCGGCACGCACGTTGAAACCGATCACGATCGCTTTGGAAGCAATCGCCAAGTTGATGTCAGATTCGCTGATACCGCCCACGCCGGAGTAGACCAACTGCACTTTGACTTCTTCGGTCGACAGCTTGAGCAAGGATGCACCCAGGGCTTCTTGCGAACCCTGCACGTCGGCCTTGATGATGATCGGCAGCATCTTGACTTCGCCCGCGGACATGTCTGTGAACATGTTTTCGAGCTTGGCAGCTTGTTGCTTGGCCAGCTTGGTGTTGCGGAATTTACCGGCTCGGTAAGTCGCGATTTCGCGGGCACGGCGCTCGTCGCCCATGACCATGAACTCGTCACCGGCTTGCGGCACCTCGGTCAGACCTTGAATTTCGACTGGAATCGATGGGCCTGCCGACTTGATGGCGGCACCGTTTTCGTCCAGCATGGCACGCACGCGGCCAAAGGTCTGGCCTGCCAACACCACATCGCCGGTGTTCAAAGTACCGGACTGCACAAGAATAGTAGCCACAGGACCACGACCTTTGTCCAGACGAGCCTCGATGACCAGACCCTTGGCAGCGGCTTGCACCGGCGCCTTGAGTTCCAGCACTTCAGCTTGCAGAAGCACTTGCTCCAACAAGGCATCGATGCCCATGCCGGTTTTGGCAGACACAGAGACGAAAGGAGAGTCGCCACCGAATTCTTCGGGCACCACTTCTTCGGCGATCAATTCGCTGCGAACACGCTCAATGTTGGCATCGGGCTTGTCCATCTTGTTGATGGCGACCACGATCGGCACACCGGCTGCTTTGGCGTGCTTGATGGCTTCTTTGGTCTGGGGCATCACACCGTCGTCACCGGCCACCACGAGGATGACGATGTCGGTAGCTTGTGCGCCACGGGCACGCATGGCCGTGAAAGCCTCGTGACCGGGGGTGTCCAGGAAAGAAATCATGCCGCGAGGCGTTTCGACGTGGTATGCACCAATGTGCTGGGTAATGCCACCGGCTTCGCCCGAAGCCACTTTGGCTCGGCGAATGTAGTCCAACAACGATGTTTTACCGTGGTCAACGTGGCCCATGACGGTGACCACAGGGGCACGCGGCAAAGACTCGGCGTTTTGTTCTGACACTTCGTCGTCGGTGAAAGCTTCTGGATCGTCCAGCGCAGCAATCACGGCCTTGTGACCCATCTCTTCCACCACGATCATGGCGGTGTCTTGGTCCAACGGCTGGTTCATCGTGGCCATCTGGCCGAGCTTCATCAAGTGCTTGATGACTTCGGAAGCCTTGATGGCCATTTTGTGGGCCAATTCGGCCACAGTGATGGTTTCTGGCACGTGCACTTCGAGCACACGCACTTCTGCGGGGGCCTGTTGTGTGTGTGAATCATCGCGATCGCGCTCATTGCCACGGCGACCGCGTGGCCCGCCGCGCCAGTTGTTGCGTCCCACACCACCGCTGCTGTCGCCGCGGGTTGGAATGGCTTTCTTTTTGGCTGGATCACCCGCCCAGCTGGATGAAAGCTTGGCAGATTTGACTTCTTTGTTGCCTGCCGGACCCGCAGGTGCGGCGGCTTGCGCAGCGGCGGCACGTGCACCGGGTGCAGGTGTGCCTGCTGGTTTGTGCAAAGTGCCTTTGACAGCCGCTTTGGGCTCAACCTTGGGCTCTTCTTTTTTAGCAACCAATACCTTTTTAGGGGCATTCATCATGTTGCGAATAGCCTCGGCTTCGGCCAATGCCTTGCGACGACGCGAGTCAAGATCGGCAGCTCGGGCGGTGTCTTCGTCGGCTTTGGCCTTCGAGTCAGCTGCCGCTTTTTGCGCTGCAGCTTCGCGTGCTTCCTGATCGACTTTGGCTTTGGCAACAGCCGCTTCTGCAACTTGCGCGGCTTTGGCAGCGGCAACATTTTCGGCAGAAATAACAGGTGCTGTTGGCGCAGCAGGTGCAGTTTTCGCTTGCGATGCCGCATTGATGCTGGCGGCTTCAGCGCGGGCCAATTGCTCACGCTCTTCGCGGCTCAATTGAGGCTTGGCCGGAACGGCCTGACCTGCAGCCAATGCAGCCGCTTCAGCCAAAGACTGTGCCTCAGCACGGGCTTTAGCCTCTTGTGCTGCCAACTCAGAGCGTTGTTGAGCTTCTTGTTCTTCGCGCACACGGCGCTTTTCAACCAATTCTTCTTCCTGGCGGCGAATCAGTTCGGCCTGACGGCGTGCTTCTTCTTCGCGGCGAGCCAGATCGGCATGGTCGATCACGGGCTCTTGCGGCTCTTCGGCTTGCGCCTCTTGCACCGGCTCGTCATCGCGTTTGATCAGAGTGCGTTTTTTACGCACTTCCACCTGGATCGTGCGGGCTTTGCCAGAAGCGTCGGCCTGCTTGATCTCGCTGGTGGACTTTTTCACCAAGGTGATTTTTTTGCGGTCACCGGCCACGGTGCCGTGACTCGCTTGCAGGTAACTGAGCAATTTTTGTTTGTCAGCATCGTTCAGCGTATCGCTGTCCGAAGCTTTGGCAACACCGGCTGATCGCAATTGATCAAGCAGGACGTCGGCAGATTTTTTGAGTTCGTTTGCGAACTCGGCAACAGTGGTACTGGACATATTGTGTTCAAGCCTCCATAGCTTCAGGCCTGGCCAGCGAACCAATGTTCGCGGGCTTTCATGATCAGGGCGGTCGCCTCTTCAGCTGTCTGAGCAGTGATGTCAGTCAGTTCATCGGTGGCCAAGTCAGCCAAATCGTCACGGGTTTGAATACCCGCTTCAACCAGCTTGGAAATCAGCTCAGGCGTCAAGCCTGGCAAGTCACGCAAATCCTGAGAAACGTCTTCAACGCTCTCTTCACGTGCAATCTCAAGGGTCAGCAACGCATCTTTGGCACGCGTACGCAACTCGTTGATGGTGTCTTCGTCGAAGCTTTCGATCTCCTGCATTTCCTGGATTGGCACATAAGCCACTTCTTCCAGGCTAGCGAAACCTTCGCCAATCAGGATGTCGGCAATCTCCTGGTCCACATCGAGCTTTTCCATGAACAACTGGCGGATGCCCGTGGTTTCTTCGGCTTGCTTCTGGGCAGACTCGGCTGCGTCCATGATGTTGATTTTCCAGCCCGTGAGGTCGGAAGCCAGACGCACGTTTTGACCACCACGGCCAATCGCAATCGCCAGGTTTTCTTCATCAACCACGACGTCCATGGCGTGTTTTTCTTCGTCCACCACGATCGACTGCACGTTGGCCGGAGCCAAAGCGCCAATCACGAACTGGGCAGGGTCCTCGCTCCACAAGACAATGTCGACGCGCTCGCCAGCCAATTCGTTGGTGACGGCATTGACGCGTGTGCCACGCACACCGACGCAAGTGCCGATGGGGTCCACACGTTTGTCATGCGACAACACAGCGATCTTGGCGCGGGAGCCTGGGTCGCGGGCGCAGGTTTTGATTTCCAGAAGGCCTTGCTCAATTTCGGGCACTTCCTGGCGGAACAACTCGATCATGAACTCGGGGGCCGAACGCGACAGCAAAATCGGCGCGCCGCGCAAGGTCAAGTCCACCTCCATGATCATGGCGCGCACACGGTCGCCACTGCGCAGGTTTTCCTTGGGGATCATTTCGCTGCGACGCAGACGGCCTTCAATGCGACCGGACTCGCAAATGATGTCGCCCTTGTCCATGCGCTTGACGGTGCCGACAAAAATCTTCTCGCCACGGGACATGAAGTCGTTGAGCAGCATTTCGCGCTCGGCATCACGGATTTTTTGCAAGATGACCTGCTTGGCCGCCATGGCACCAATGCGGCCGATGGGCAAAGACTCGATGGGCTCTTCGATGTACTCATCGACTTCGATGTCCGGGATTTGCTCTTTGGCTTCGAACAGCAAAATCTCCTGCTCGGGCAACTGAAGACCGGCTTCATCGGGAACCACGTGCCAGCGGCGGAAAGTCTCGTAATTGCCGTTGTCGCGGTCCACCGCAACGCGGATGTCCACTTCACCGGAATACAATTTTTTGGTAGCTTGGGCCAAAGCGGCTTCCACAGCACCAAACACCACGTCGCGCTCAACGTTCTTTTCACGTGAGATGGCTTCGACCAACATCAGCATTTCGCGATTCATGACTTGACTCTCCTGTTCCACTGGGCCTGCGGTTCAGACCCGATATAAATGCTCAAAACCCGACACCAGGTCAGGCTTCAACCTTTGGCTTGCGCCCTTTGAAATCCACCACGGGCGCCAAACGGGCCTCGCGCAATTCGTCCAATGTGAAGCCCAGCACATTCAAAGGTGCTGGGATCCTTTTTTTACTGATTCTTTGACCGGGCTTGCCGACAGGCTCATCGCTCCAGACGATTTGCCAACCTTCGCCGGTAGCTGTTCGCTCGAGAGTGCCGCGGAATTTTTTGCGGCTGGCACTGACAAGCCCTACAGCGTTTTCGCCCATGGGCGCTTTGAGCGTGATGTCAATCAACTCGCCGACAAAACGCTCGAAATCTTTTTCGTGACGCAATGGGCGATCAATACCGGGAGAGGAAACCTCAAGCCGGTTGTACGCAACGCCATCGACTTCGAGGGCAAACTGCAGTTGCCGATTGACTTTTTCGCAGTCTTCCACGTTGATGAAGAGCTCAGAGCCCGGCTGCCACGGAAAATCGATGGTAATGCGCAACAATCCGCCCGCAGTGCGGTCAATCTCAACCAGGTCATAACCCAGTCCAGTCACGGTTTCTTGAACAATTTGCTGCAATGCCACAGAGCTTCGGAATATCAACGTTAAAAAAGAAAGACCCAAAAAAAACGGGCGGTGAAAACCCGCCCGTTTGGTCGTGAAGCCAGTATTCTAGCCGAAAAACGCGCTAAGTGCGTGATTTCTAAGGAAAACGAAGCCCTGTTTACCGTGAATTTCACTCGTTTGGAAAGGCGGCCAGCAAACTCCGGGTGTAGGCATGGCGGGGCTCATACAGAACTTGCTCGGCCGACCCCGCCTCGGCGATTCGCCCCCCCTGCAGCACCATCACTTGGTGGGCCATGGCACGCAAAACGTCGATATCGTGGGTAATCAGCAAATAAGCCATGCCCCGCTTGCTCTGCAATTCTTGCAGCAATTTCAGGATTTGCTTTTGTACCGTCACATCAAGTGCGCTGGTGGGTTCGTCCAGCACCAGTAAATCAGGGCCCACCACCAAGGCCCTCGCCAAAGCAATGCGTTGCCTTTGGCCACCCGAGAACGAGTGAGGGTATCGGCTGAGCAAATCCGGGAAAGCAGCAATGCTCAGGCCGACTTCGGCCAAAGTGGCCACAACCTGGGCCTCGATTTGGCTTGCAGAGGCCTGACCATGGTGCAGGCGAAGCCCCTCCGAGACGATTTCGCCCACCGTCATGCGCGGAGACAGGCTGCCATAAGGGTCCTGAAAAACCACCTGGACACGCCGCCGCAGGGCTTTGTCGCGTGCGGGGATGTTTTGCCAGGCCTGCCCGCCAAAAGACAATTCCCCATCAAAAGGGATCAACCCAAGAACCGCTTGCGCCAAGCTGGATTTGCCCGAGCCCGACTCGCCCATCACACCCAAGGTGCTGCCCGGCATGATGCTGAAGTCGGCGTCGTGCACGGCTGTGAAATGGTTTTTTTGAAACCAAGCCCGCACGCCGGGCACCGCCATGGGGTATCGCACCCGCAAGGCTTTGGCTTCGAGCAGTGGCTTGGCAGCAGAATGGGCAGACACATGCACCAAACCTTCCCGGCTGGGTCGACTGTCCAGCAGCTTTTGGGTGTACGGGTGCTGTGGACGCGCAAACACCTCCGACAAAGTGCCCTGTTCCACCAAGAGGCCTTTTTCCATCACAGCCACATGGTCGGCGAAGTGGCGAACCAAGGCCAGGTCATGGGTGATCAAGAGCACAGCCATGCCGGTTTTTTGCTGCAAATCGGCCAACAAATTCAGCATTTGCAAGCGCAGACTGGCGTCCAGAGCGGTGGTTGGCTCATCGGCCAGCAGCAATTGGGGTTCTGAAGCCACGGCCATGGCCATCATGGCGCGCTGCCTTTGCCCACCCGACAGTTGATGCGGATAAGCGTCAAAGCGACGGCGCGGGTCATCGATGCCGGTATCAAGCAACCACTGCACGGCGCGGGCATCGGCGTCGCGCCGAGTCAGCCCTTTTTTGAGTTGCAGCACCTCCGAGATTTGCTGCCCCACCGTCATCAAAGGGTTGAGCGCGGTCATCGGCTCCTGAAAAATCATGGCGATCTCGTCGCCTCGGATGCGCTGCATCTCGGCAGGCGACTGTTGCAACAAATCACGCCCTTGCCACAGCACCTGGCCCGTCAGCTTTGCCGACTCCAGCAAGCGCAGCACAGACAAGGCCGTGACCGACTTGCCCGAGCCCGACTCACCAACCAACGCCACACGCTCACCGGCTCGAATGCTCAGATTCACACCATGCACCACCGACTGCCCGGCAAAGGCCACATCCAGGTCTTTCAACTCCAGCAAAGGCTGACTTGGGTTCGCGTTCATGCGTCCACCTTTCGCGGGTCCAGCGCGTCACGCAAGGCATCGCCCATAAAGGTCAGCAGCAGCAAGGTCACCACCAACACACCGAAGGTAGAGATCGAAATCCACCAAGCATCGATGTTGTTTTTGCCTTGGGCGAGCAGTTCACCCAAAGACGGTGTGCCGGGTGGAACCCCCAGACCCAAAAAATCAAGCGATGTCAAAGCCAGAATGGCGCCACTCATGCGAAAGGGCAAAAAGGTGACCACTGGGGTCATGCTGTTGGGCAGCACATGCCGCCACATGATTTGCCAATGCCCCAAACCCAGAGCACGAGCCGACTTGACGTAATCGAGTTGGCGGTTGCGCAAGAACTCGGCCCGCACATAGTCGGACAAGCCCATCCAGCCAAACAGACTTAACAGGACCAGCAACAAACCCACGCTGGGCTCGAACACCGCCGAGAAGATGATGAGCAAATACAGCTCAGGCATGGCGCTCCAGATCTCGATAAAACGCTGGAACACCAGATCGATCTTGCCCGCAAAGAAACCCTGTACAGCACCCGTCAACACGCCCAGCAACACGCCAAAAATGGTCAGGGCCAATGCGAACAAAACGGACACGCGAAACCCGTACAGCAACCGTGCCAACACATCGCGCCCACGGTCGTCGGTGCCCAACCAGTTGCGTGCGCTGGGTGGCGCAGGGTTGGGCAGAGGGGCAAAGTAATCGAGCGTGCTGTGGTGGTAGGGGTTTGGCGCTTGCAAAGCCCAGTTGCCATCCTTGCTCAGTTGTTGCTGGATGAAAGGGTCCAGGTAATCGGCGGGGGTTTCAAAGTCGCCACCGAACAGCTTTTCGGGCAAGGTCTGCACGACAGGAAAGTACCACTGCCCCTGAAAGCGCACGACCAGCGGTTTGTCGTTCGACAAGAACTCGGCCCCCAGGCTGAGAACGAACAGGGTGACAAAAATGAGCAGACTGCCCAAACCCAGGCGGTTGCCCTTGAAGCGCTGCCAAGCTCGGGCCGATGGCGAGGCCTGAGGTGCCAAACAGGAAGATGGAGATGCGCTCATGTGTCGAACTTCACGCGGGGGTCCACCCACACATAACAAAGGTCGCTGATCAGCTTGGTCACCAAGCCGATCAGTGTGAACAAATACAAAGTGCCCAGCACCACCGGATAGTCACGCCGGATCACCGATTCGTAGCTGAGCAAACCCAGACCGTCCAGCGAGAACAAGGTTTCGATCAGCAAAGAGCCCGTGAAAAAAGCCCCGATGAAAGCGGCAGGAAAACCGGTGACCAGCGGGATCAAAGCGTTGCGCATGACATGGCGGTACAGCACCCTGTTTTCGCTCAAACCCTTGGCACGAGCCGTCAGCACATATTGCTTGCGGATTTCTTCCAAAAATGCGTTCTTGGTCAGCATGGTGATGACCGCAAAAGAACCCAGCACACTGGCCGTGACCGGCAGGGCGATGTGCCACAGGTAGTCGACCACTTTGCTGCCCCAACTCAGTTGCTCCCAGTTGGACGAAGTCAGGCCACGCAGAGGAAACCACTGCAACTGCCCACCAAAGACCACCAGCAAAGCCACCCCCAGCACAAAGCCCGGAACCGCGTAACCGACCAGCACCAACAAGCTGGTGAGCGTGTCAAAGCGCGAGCCCGCCCGCACGGCCTTGGCAATGCCCAAAGGCACTGACACCAGATAACTGAGAAAAAACGTCCACAAGCCCAGGCTGATCGAGACCGGCAGTTTTTCTTGGATCAGGCTCCAAACGTCTTTGGGGTAGAAAAAGCTTTTGCCAAGATCGAACTGTGCAAACTGTTTGAGCATCATCCAAAAGCGCTCCGTGGGGGGCTTGTCAAAACCATAGAGGGTTTTGATCTCGGCAATGCGGGCTGCATCCACGCCCTGCCGGCCCCGGTAAGCACTCCCCGCAGCCGCAGCGCCCTCCCCGCCTGTGTCACGCCCTTGCAATTGGGCCACCATCTGCTCCACCGGACCGCCGGGCACAAACTGGATCACTGCAAAAGTCATCAGCAAGACGCCCAACAAGGTGGGGACCATCAACAACAAACGTTTGAATATGTAGGCCAGCATGGATCAAGGGCCTTTCTTGGCAGCGGCATCGCCGACAGTCGGGATGACAGACGCAGACGCACGGGCGGACAAGGCCGCAGGCGCTGCCCCCGCCCGCTTGGACCACCAGACCGAAGTGACCAAGGCCTCTGGCTGGTAATAACGCGGCAAGCTGGCAGGCCGCGCAAAAGCAGCGTCGCGCCAAGACACGCGGTGCACCGCGCCGTACCAATGCGGCACCACGTAATGGCCGTGGCGCAACACGCGGTCCAGTGCCCGCAAGCTGGCGCCCAACTCGGGGCGGGTGGTGGCGCTCACCACTTTGTCCAGCAGTGCATCAACGGCTGGGTCTTTCAGGCCCAGCACATTGCCCGAGCCTTCGACATCGGCTGATTTGCTGCCAAAACGCTCCAGCAATTCGGTACCCGGCGCTTCACTGCCCACGGTGCGGTTGCTGACGATGTCAAAGTCAAACACATCCATGCGTTTTTGCAGCAGCGCAAAGTCGATCACTTTGTACTGCACCTGAATGCCCAGCTTTTCCAGGTTTTTGGCAAACGGGGTGACCACACGCCCCATGGAACCCGAACTGTCCAAAAATTCGATGGCCAGCGCCTGGCCAGTGCCGTTGCGCAAAGCGCCATCGCGGTAAGTCCAACCGGCATCTCTCAGCAAATCACGCGCTTGGCGCAGGTGGTCGCGCAAGGTGTGCCCAGAATCGACGGCCAGATCCGTCTTGGGAGGCTGAGGAACGTCTTGTTCGAAAACAGCGGCAGGCAACTTGGACGTCAAAGGCTGCAGCAAAGCCAATTCATCGTTGCCGGGTCGGCCTTTGGCCTCGAAGTCGCTGGCCACAAAGTACCCACGCACGCGGCTGTAGGCGTTGTAAAACAACTGGCGATTCAACCACTCAAAGTCCATGGCCAGCGCGATCGCTTGGCGCACACGCACATCCTTGAACTTGTCGCGGCGCAGGTTGAACTGAAAGCCCTGAAAGTCGCCCGCATTGCCGTGCGGCAACTCGGCCTTGATCAACTCGCCACGCTCGAATGCGCGGCCCGTGAAGGCCCTGGCCCACTCCCGCGCAATGAAAGACTGCATGTAATCGAACTCCCCCGCCTTGAAAGCTTCGAGCTGCGCGGTGCTGTCTTTGTAAATTTTGTAGGTGATGCGGTCAAAGTTGAACAGTCCCTTGCGCACATTCAGGTCTTTGGCCCAATAAGCCGTGTCGCGCACATAGGTGATGTCTTTGCCAAATTGCACAGGGCCAACTCGGTAAGGGCCTGATGCGATGGGAACCTCCATGACCATCTGGTCAAGCGGTGTGTGCACTTTGCCTTGCAAACCCCACTTTTGACTGAACACCGGCAAGCTGCCCACGATCAAGGGCAGTTCGCTGTTGGGCCGAACAAAATCAAATCGGATGCTGCGCTCGCCCAAAACCGTGGCGGCTTTGACCTCAGAAAAATAGGTTCGGTACTGTGGGGCCGCTTGCTTGCTGGTCAGTCGCTCAAAGGTGTGGCGCACATCGGCAGCCAGGACCGGGTCACCGTTGTGAAAGCGGGCTTGCGGATGAATCTGAAAAGTCACCGACATGCGGTCAGACGCCACCTGAATGTCCGAAGCCAGCAAACCATAAGCCGTGGTCGGCTCGTCCATATTGCCCACCAGCAAGGTGTCAAACAACATGCCCAGCATGGCCGGGGGCGCACTGCCTTTGAGGGTAAAGGGGTTGTATTTGTCGAAGTTGGATTGCCGTGTGGGAGGCACCAAAGCGATCTCACCGCCTTTTGGCGCGTCAGGGTTCACATACGAGAAATGGGCAAAACCGGCCTGGTAACGAATGTCGCCAAACTGCGCATACGCATGCGCCGCCCACGCGGTGTTCGTCGTCAAGAGCCCGAGGGCCAGCCAGCAGTGAGTCCAAAATCGGGCCATGGGTCTTCGCATGCGACAATTCTGCACACATTTTCCAGGAGTTGAAGACATGACTACAAAAACAGGATTTCTGTCGGGCAAAAAGCTGTTGATCACCGGCGTGTTGTCCAACCGCTCGATCGCCTATGGCATTGCCAAGGCTTGCCACGCGCAAGGCGCTGAACTGGCCTTCAGTTACGTGGGCGAGCGCTTCAAGGACCGCATCACCGAGTTCGCAGCCGACTTTGACTCCAAGCTGATCTTTGACTGCGATGTGGGCAGCGACGAACAAATTGAAAAACTGTTCACCGATTTGTCGGCCACTTGGCCCAAGATCGACGGCTTTGTGCACGCGATTGGCTATGCCCCACGCGAGGCCATTGCAGGCGACTTCTTGGACGGTTTGTCGCGAGAAGGCTTCAAGATCGCACACGACATCAGCGCCTACAGCTTCCCTGCCATGGCCAAAGCAGCTCTGCCCTACCTGAACGACAAATCGGCCTTGCTGACCCTGACCTATCTGGGGGCCATCCGCACCGTGCCCAACTACAACACCATGGGCTTGGCCAAGGCCAGCCTGGAAGCGTCGGTGCGCTACCTGGCCGAGTCGCTGGGCAGCCAGAACCGCGGCCTGCGGGCCAACGGCATCTCGGCGGGCCCCATCAAGACCCTGGCCGCCAGCGGCATCAAAGGCTTTGGCAAGATTTTGTCGGTGGTGGCCGAAGCCTCGCCGATTCGCCGCAACGTGACGATTGACGATGTGGGCAATGTGGCGGCTTTCTTGTTGAGCGACTTGGCCGCAGGCGTGACCGCTGAGATCACGTATGTGGACGGTGGCTTCAGCCAAGTGGTCGGTGGGATTGCGGAGCCTGCTGCGGCAGCTTGATTTTGCTGTCCGCTCTACGGCATACATGCCTTCTGCAAGACCGCCCGAGAGCAGGCGGGCGCTGCCCAGGCTCATAACTCGCTTCGCTCGCCAAATCGCCCGGTTCAGCGCCCGCCTGCTCTCGGGCTAAGTGGATGCTCTTGTGTCCATGGGCTTGGTCGAGGTCGCCTCACTGCCTCAACACGCTGATTTGATCAAGCTTGCCTGTGTGCTGTTGGCAGTCAAGATCGACGCTCAACCGGCGCATCTTCCGGAATTGAAAAAAGCGGCCTAGGCCGCTTTTTCAATTCTCCCACCCGCAGGTGAGTTGGGACCCTGTGCGGGGGCGATGTGGCAAAGCGAAGCGCCTCTGAGCCCTCGCACAGGGCCCCAACTCACCTGCCATCCCACTTAGCCCAAACCCGAAGAGCCACACACCCAGCGCAGGGTTTAAGCCTTCACGCAATCCGCAAAGTACCGCTTCTTGCCATCCTCGTCCTTGATCTCCACCAAACCATGGATATCCGTCTCGAAGCCTGGGCACTTCTCGTTGAACTCGCGGGCGAACTTGAGGTAGTCCACGATCTTCTTGTTGAAGACCTCGCCGGGAATCAACAGCGGAATGCCTGGCGGGTAAGGCGTGACCAAACCCACCGTGATGCGGCCTTCCAGGTGATCAATTTCTACGCGCTCAGTCTTGCGCTGCGCGATGTGGGCATAGGCATCTGACGGACGCATGGCCGGAGCCAAATCCGACAAATACATCTCAGTCGTCAAACGGGCAATGTCGTACTTGGCGTACATCTCATGCACGTGCTGGCACAGATCGCGCAAACCCATGCGCTCATAGCGCGGGTGCTTCTGGCAAAACTCCGGCATGATTTTCCACATCGGCTGGTTCTTCGCGTACTCGTCCTTGAACTGCTGCAAAGCCGTCAGCAGCGTGTTCCAGCGGCCCTTGGTGATGCCGATCGTGAACATGATGAAAAAGCTGTACAAGCCGGTTTTCTCGACCACCACACCATGCTCGGTCAGGAACTTGCTGACGATCGAGGCTGGAATGCCGGTCTTGTCAAACTTGCCATCCAAATCCAGGCCTGGCGTGACGATGGTTGACTTGATCGGGTCCAGCATATTGAAGCCGTCCGCCAACTGTTGGCCAAAGCCGTGCCACTTGCTGGCCTTCTTGCGGGGATCATTGCGCAAGATCCAGTCATCGGCGCGGCCAATGCCTTCTTCGGCAAACTTCTCAGGACCCCAGACCTTGAACCACCAGTCTTTGCCGTATTCGGCATCGATTTTTCGCATGGCACGGCGGAAATCCAAGGCTTCAGCAATGCTTTCTTCGACCAGTGCAGTGCCGCCAGGCGGCTCCATCATGGCAGCAGCCACATCACAGCTGGCAATGATGCTGTACTGTGGGCTGGTCGAGGTGTGCATCAGGTACGCCTCGTTGAAAAGAGGGCGGTCCAGCTTGGTGTTTTGCGCGTCTTGCACCAGCACATGGCTGGCTTGGCTGATGCCTGCCAACAACTTGTGGATGGATTGTGTGGCGTACACCATCGACTCTTTAGGACGTGCGCGCTTTTTGCCCATCGAATGGTAAGGGCCATAAAACGGGTGGAATGCCGCGTGCGGCAGCCAGGCTTCGTCAAAGTGCAGGTTTTCCACATAGCCATCAAGCATGCTTTTGATGGTTTCGGTGTTGTACAAAACACCGTCATAAGTAGACTGCGTGAGCGTCATCACGCGGGGCTTGACCTTTTTCGGGTCCACGCCTTTGAGCAAAGGGTTGGCCTTGATCTTGGCCATGATGGCTGCGGGCTCGAACTCGCTTTTGGGAATCGGGCCGATGATCCCGAAGTGGTTGCGCGTGGGCTTCATGAACACGGGGATCGCGCCGGTCATGATGATCGAGTGCAAGATAGATTTGTGGCAGTTGCGGTCCACCACCACCACGTCACCTGGAGCCACTGTGTGGTGCCAAACAATCTTGTTCGAAGTACTGGTGCCGTTGGTCACAAAGAAGCAATGGTCTGCATTGAAAATGCGGGCCGCATTACGCTCGCTCTCGCCGATCGCGCCATTGTGGTCCAGCAGCTGCCCAAGCTCTTCGACGGCGTTGCACACGTCGGCACGCAACATGTTTTCGCCATAAAACTGGTGGTACATCTGACCGACGGGACTCTTCAGGAAAGCCACACCACCGGAATGGCCTGGGCAGTGCCAAGAGTAAGAACCGTCTTCAGCGTAATCAAGCAAGGCTTTGAAGAAAGGCGGTTGCACACCTTCCAAATAACTCTTGGCCTCACGAATGATGTGACGCGCCACAAACTCTGGCGTGTCTTCAAACATGTGGATGAAACCGTGCAGCTCGCGCAAGATGTCGTTGGGCAAATGGCGCGATGTTTTTGTTTCACCGTAAATGTAGATCGGCACATCGGCGTTCTTGCGACGCACCTCGTCAATGAACGCTCGCAAATTGATCACGGCCGGATCCAGATCAGGTCCGGGAGAAAACTCTTCATCGTCGATCGACAAAATGAAAGCGCTGGCCCGGCTTTGTTGCTGGGCAAACTGCGACAAATCGCCATAACTGGTCACACCCAAAACCTCTAAGCCCTCGCTGACGATGGCATCTGCCAAAGCCCGAATACCCAAGCCCGATGTATTTTCAGAGCGGTAGTCTTCGTCAATGATGATGATGGGAAAGCGAAATTTCATGGGCTTGTCGGGCTGTGCGCCAAAGAAGGGACAAAGGAATTGAAACAGAGGCGAAGTTTAAGGATAAAAAGGGCTGCTTGAGCGATGCAGGTCAGAATTACGCAAAAATCCCGCAACTTGCCGACAACGCCGCCATGACAAGAATTGCGAACCCGGCCCTCGATTAGCGTTTTTACGCTGCTACAATACGACGCTTCGGAGCGGTGGATGAGTGGTTTAAGTCGCACGCCTGGAAAGCGTGTGTGGGTTAATAGCCCACCGCGGGTTCGAATCCCGCCTGCTCCGCCAAAACAAAAAAGCCTGCACAATGTGCAGGCTTTTTTTCGTCTGTTTGTTCATCCCAAGCCCGAAAGCCTTGGATGAACGAGCCCCCGACTCGCGGGGGCTGCCAGATCAGCGAA